>WJJB01000506.1 GCA_014729935.1 Candidatus Bathyarchaeota archaeon
CATCCCACTAGGATAGAACCCACGGCCCACGAGATGGATGAGACGAGAAAGTAATATGATACACCCGTTTGCTTCCCGCGGGCGTGCTGTTCCTGATGATCTTTTAACGTGAAATCAGAGAACCATGCGCTCTCGCAAGCACGAATGGCAATGGAGAACCCGATTGAAATGTATACAAGGATGAAAATGCAGATCTTGTGATGAGTTCAACGGGTGGGGCATTCACGACTACTTGGAATATGGCGTATGCAAGTAATTTCACAAAGATACCAAGGAACACTAGTTTTTTCCTGTTCCTTTGCTTGTCAGAAATGCGGCCATAGAGGTGCAATGAAGGTGAAAATGGCGCGGGCGACCGAAAATTTCTTAAGCCCGGGTTGCACCGGTCCCGCGATGGCGTGGAAGCGGAAGAAGATCAGTGACATTCGCTGGCAGGCGCGGGGCGAGGGCGAAGTGCATACGACGCCCAACCTCGATCCCGAGTACCAAGAAAAGATACGATCCCGGAAAGCCAACATGGAGGAGATGCGGCGCCTTGGCGAGTACATCGGGAGGGAGGTGCCCCGGCAGGATATGGGTGGTAGCTGGTTATTCGGCTTCACCATCGACAAGCCGACGGGGGTCGTGCACGGCATCTAAGAACCAAGATATCTTATTCAAGCACCTTCCAATGCTCAATTTGAGCGATAGAAACACGAGGGATAAGTGGGACACTGTTATCATCTCGGAAATCGGAAATCCATTTAATGAAGATGCCTTCATCGAATATGCTTGGAATCGCTAATATCATGATTGGAAACGAATACCATTATTAGGTTTTGGACCATTGCTACCGTGATACTTGCCAATATGCCAGCGCGTGGTTCCAAGTTGATGGTGTGATCAAAGAATGCTTCATGATTTTGCAATAATTGGTGCTGGAGTTACAGGAACTGCCATTGCGAGAGAACTGTCAAAATACAGGCTCAACGTGGTAGTTATTGAAAAGCTTTCAGATGTTGCAACGGAAACTTCAAAGGCGAATAGTGGAATAGTCCATGCGGGCTATGCGGCTCCCGAGGACAGCTTGAAAGCAGAGATGAACGTATTAGGGAACCCCTTGTTCGATGATATTTGCAAGGAATTATATATTCCATTCGAACGGGTTGGATCCTTCGTTGTTGGAGTTGCAGGCGATAATTTCGATTTCTTGGAAAAGGAATTACAAAATGGTTTGGAACGGGGAATTCCTGGTATCGAGATCATTAAGGACGTGAATCTCATCAAGAAGATGGAACCACGAATAACCGATGATGTTGAGATGGTACTTCATGCCCCGAGCGCTGGTATCATATCACCCTTCGGGTTGGCAATCGCTCTCGCGGAAAGCGCGACCATCAATGGTGTCGAGTTCCATTACAATTCTCCCGTCCAGAACATTGAGGACATGGGTAACTTTTACATTATTGATTGCCCGACACGGTCGTTCCAAGCAAGGCACATCGTGAACGCGGCTGGATTATTTGCAGATGAGATATCTCGCATGGCAGGGGACTTCAGCTTCACCATCAGTCCGAGAAAGGGTGAATACCTTCTCTTGGACAAGATGGAAGGGTTCATCAATCACGTCTTATTCCCCGTACCCACGAAAAAATCGAAAGGCATTCTCGTATCTCCAACCATCGATGGGAATATATTCCTCGGCCCTAATGCCAAGGATCAAGAATCAAAGATAGATAATTCGACCACCATCTATGGCCTCGAGGAGGTTGTTCAAGGTGGCCGCAAGATCGTGCCAAGCATACCACTTAAAGAAACAATCACCAACTTTGCTGGGTTACGAGCGGTTTCAGATACGAATGATTTCATCATACGTGCATCTGACAATAAACCACGTCTCTTTCATGCTGCGGGTATACAATCGCCCGGGTTGAGTTCTTGCTTAGCAATTGCTAAAAGGATCATCGAAATCATCAAGGAGGGTGGTGTTTCCCTCGAATTAAAGGATAATTTCTACCGTTCCAGGGAAAAACCCATAGTTTTCAAGGAATTGAATTGGACCGAACGGGATCAACTCATCAAGGAGGATCCTGCCTTCGGAAACATCGTGTGCAGGTGTGAAACAATAACCGAAGGTGAAATCGTGCAATCTATCACCAGGCCAAACGGTGCCAGGACGGTGGATGGGATAAAGTTCAGGACCCGGGCAGGCATGGGAAGATGCCAAGGTGGTTTTTGCACACCAAAAGTTATCAAGATCTTGTCGAGGGAACTGGATCTCGAGGAAGATGAAATCGTGAAGCGTGAAGCCAGAACCAAGTACTTTTACGGGCACACCAAGGATTTCAGGAGGCATAAAGATGCTACAGCGTGAAACGGATGTCGCCATTATCGGCGGAGGGCCTGCAGGCCTTGCAGCAGCAGTGGAAGCCAGGAATCATGGATGTGACGTGCTCATCATCGAAAGGGATGATTCCCTCGGGGGTATTCTCCAGCAATGCATTCATCCTGGATTCGGCCTGCATGAATTCGACGATGAACTTGCCGGTCCTGAATATGCACAACGATACATCGATGTTGTTGAAAATGGGGGGATTGATGTCCTCACGAACACCATGGTTCTTGAAATCACGCCGACCAAGGATTTATATGCAATCTCGGAAAATGGAGTTATCAACATCATTTCCAAGTCAATCGTCCTTGCCATGGGGTGCAGGGAACGCACCCGTGGCGCCATCAAGATACCCGGTTACCGTCCCACGGGTGTTTATACTGCCGGGCTTGCCCAGCGGTTTGTTAACATCGAGGGCTTCATGCCAGGAACGGAATTTGTCATTTTAGGCTCTGGAGATATCGGCATGATAATGGCACGGAGACTCACGTGGGAAGGTGCAACGGTTCATGGCGTTGTGGAGATTCAACCATACCCATCCGGGTTGATCAGGAACAAGGTACAGTGCTTGGATGATTACAATATACCGTTATATTTGTCTCACACGGTCGTCCGGGTGCATGGCAAGGACCGGGTGACTGGAATCACCATCTCCAAGGTGGATGAGAACTGGAAGATGATCCCTGGAACCGAGAAATTCATTAATTGTGACACGCTCCTGCTTTCCGTGGGATTGATTCCCGAAAATGAAATCACCAAGAAGGCGGGAGCCGCGTTATCCCGGACGAACGGGCCAGTGGTGAACCAGTTTCTATCAACCACTATAAATGGAATATTCGCATGTGGTAACGTGCTCCAAGTTCACGATCTCGTGGACAATGTCGCTGTGGAGGCTAAAAAAGCGGGAAAATTGGCTGCATTATACTCGAAGGGGGTCCAAGTACCCACATCTATGGAAAAGCAAATCGTGCGAGTGAGCCCGGGGAATGGTGTAGGGTACGTGATCCCGAACGTGATCAACTTGGACGTGAAGGAAGAATTCATCGAGAAAGCCGGATCCATGAGATTCTCCCTCCGTGTACGGAAGCCAATGCAAGATATTTACATCAAGATGCGTAGTGGTCAAAAGGAGCTATACAAGAAATTCCATAGATATGTTCGACCCAGCGAGATGATCATATTCAAGATAAAGGAATCCATAAAGGATTTCTTGGAGGGTTTGGATATCGATACTCCCATCGAGGTATACGTGGAACCTAAAAATAAGCAACCAGGAAAACGGGAAAGGGATTGATAAAAGCGATGATAGCAAAGAAACCAAGCGTGGAAGAAAAGGAAATCACATGCATCGTGTGTCCAACAGGATGCTCCATTCACGTCAAGAGGTTGGAAGATGGTACCTTGTCCATCGAGGGAAATCAATGCAAGCGGGGTTACGATTACGCGGAAACTGAGTTCATAGAACCAAAGAGGATCCTCGCAACGACTATCAGGATAGAGATGGCAAAAGTTCCACTGGTTCCCGTGAGAACAGATGAACCCGTTCCAAAGGAGAAACTCGATGAGATCTTGGATTTTCTCGCCAATATCAAGGTAAAAGCACCCGTGAACTGCGGTGATGTGCTAGTTGAACATGTCCTTGGATTGGATGCGAATATCATTGCCACTCGAACCTTGGGAGTCGATACTTGCGACAAGATTGCTTGTGAAATCTAATTCACGAGAGCTTGCCCTCCCGCAATCTTTATCTGAATGATTGAATTGGTTAGCTCGATAATCATGGTAGCTCCACTCGTTTCAATAATCATGGGTTCCTCGTCCGATAAGGCGATTGCAACGAAGGCTGAAAAGATATTGGACGCAAGCGGTATTCCATTCGAGACGAAAATCCTTTCAGCACACCGTCAACCAACCGAGCTTGTCGACTATGTGAACTCAACATCATCTGAAGTATTCATTTGCATTGCAGGCTTGGCGGCAGCACTGCCTGGTGTCGTTGCGGCTCACACGGAAAAACCTGTAATAGGAGTTCCTGTATCCGGAAACCGAGCAATTGGGGGCATGGATGCACTATTATCCATCGTGCAAATGCCAAGCGGGGTGCCGGTTGCATGCGTTGGCATTGATAACGGTAAGAATGCCGCCCATCTCGCCATTCGCATTCTCCATGTAGCTGGCAAGGGTGAATGAAACGTCCCCGAGCGTCGGCATCATAGGTGCTGGTTCTGCAGGTTTAGTTGCTGCCGATTACCTTTCAAGTACAAACAACGCCGACTTGCTGATTGAGGTCTTCGATGCAGGGAAATCTGCTTTGGAACGCCGATGTCCAGCGAGTAACCAGTTCCATTATTGCGTGCAATGCAAACCATGTAATATCATGTGCGGTGTTGGAGGGGCTGGCACGTATTCCAGCGGTATTCTCAACCTCCATCCTAAAATTGGAGGGAACTTGGTTGCCCTCACGGGAAGCGAGGAGGCAGCCAAGGAGGCAATCGAGCACGTTGAACATCTATTCACCCGGTACTCGGACGGCATCGAGCTATATGATCCATCGCCAAATCAATGGGACATCAAGCGGATTGCCTCTGCAGAGGGCATTGAATTCATACCCATCAAGCAACGGCTCATGGGCAGCGATCATTCCCCGGAAATAATCAACAAAATACACACGGATCTCGTGAAGCAAGGCGTGATCTTCCACTTGGAAACCACGGTAATCGATATCAGGTTGGACAGGACTTTCCTGACTCGTGATGGAGAAGAATTTGGGCCGTTCGACTACATCTTGGTTGCACCTGGCAGGTTTGGCATGATCTGGCTATCGGAGCTAGCGGAGAAGCTTGGAATACCCACGAAATACGAACCACTCGACATCGGGGTGAGAGTGGAAGTCAAGGCTGAAATCATGAAGGAGATATGCGACATTCAGCGCGATCCAAAATTCCACATCTTCACCAAGACACACGATGACTTCGTGCGAACCTTTTGCACCAATCACCAGGGATTCGTCGTTCTGGAACGCTATGAGGACGGGACGGTTGGAGTGAACGGCCATTCCTTCATGGAAAAGAAATCCAAGAATACCAACTTTGCACTTCTTGCCAGGATAAATCTCACTGAACCCTTGGAAGATTCAACTCGCTTCGGCAAGGCGATCGCCAACATAGCCACCACCCTCGGAGGGGGGAAACCCATCGTGCAACGGTTGCGAGACCTGAGGAATGGAAGGAGGTCTACCTTGAAACGCCTGAAGAAAAGTAACGTAACACCGACATTATCCTACGAGGCGATAACCCCTGGAGATATTTCCCTGGCATACCCCGGACGTATCATCATGAACCTGCTCGAAGGCCTCGAGCAACTCAATGAGGTCATTCCTGGCGTGGCAAGTGATTCTACCTTGCTTTACGCTCCTGAAATAAAATACAGTGCCAAGAAAATCGAAACAGATGATACCTTGGAAACAACGGTGGAAAATTTATACGTTGCAGGGGACGGCGCAGGCTTGAGTCGGGGTATCGTCGCCGCAGGTGTGACCGGGTTGATCTCAGCCCGGGCAATCGCTACCAAACTAGAAACTTTTTAGATCCCTTAAAAGTCGCAACGTATATTTAAATCCGTTGCTTCAATCAATCCATCTTCTAATATCGAGGTCTCACATGCAAAATGAAAGTTCAGCTTCCTTATGGAAAGAAGAAACCCGTCTCACTTAACCTGCCTGATGATATTGAAATAATCGAGCTCAAACCCAAGGATGTCCCTGTTGCTGAAAATCCCGAAGCACTATTGCTGGATGCCGTGGATAACCCCGTGGGTGACGTGCCCCCGTTAGAAGAGTTACTCGATGGGAAGGAAAACATCGTCATTGTTGTTGATGATTACACGAGATCGTTTCCCAGGGACGCGGTGCTAATTCCATTTTTCAGTTTAATCGAGGAAATGGGTATCGACAAGGATACCGTGACCATTATCATGGGCATGGGTAGTCACAAGGAACCAACAAAGAAACAAGTCGAACAAGTTCTTGGTGACACCCTTCCTGGTGAATACAAGGTGGTGTTTCATGACCACAAGGCGAAGGATCTCGTGGACTTGGGAAAAACCACGCGAGGAACGCCAATAAAGATTAACAAGACTTATTACGAAGCAGATTGCAAGATCTTACTCACGGATACCACGTTCCATTACTATGCTGGTTTCGGAGGGGATAGAAAGTCAATCCTTCCAGCAGTAGCTGGCAAGGAAACCATCAATCATAACCATGGCATGCTCATCGATCCCAACGCGAGGACGGGGAACTTGGACGGAAATCCAGTGCATCTTGACATGATGGAGGTTGCTGAAAAAGCCGGTGTTGATTTCGTGGTGAATGTCATTGCCAAGGGAGAAGATATCATCGATATCATGGCAGGTGAGCAGGGCGTGGCGTTCAAGAAAAATACTGAAACCCTCTTGAAATATTTCGAGATACCGGTCGAGAAGCAAGCCGATCTCATCATCGTATCCGCTGGTGGATATCCGAAGGACATCAACTTGTACCAAGGAACTAAAGGACTCACCCATACCAAGGAAGCAGTCAAGAAAGGCGGGCACGTTGTTTACATGGCTGAATGCAAGGAAGGGATCGGGCACGCGGTCTTCGAGGAATGGATTGGTTCCGTGAATGAACATATCAAGAAATGTAAGACTGAGGAGGAAAAAATACAAAAGGCATGTGATTTCCTGGCGAAGGAAGTGCAAGAAAACTTCGTGATGGGAGGGCACAAGGCTTATTACCTCTTCAGGGAGAAAACACACGCAAGCATCTCGTTACTCTCGGACTTGGACACAGACATGGTGGAATCAGAATACCATGTCGAGCCCATCACCTTCACTTCTTCCAAGACAATGCAGAAGAGTCTTCAATCTCACGTTGATTCCAAGATAAAGGAAATCGATCCGAAATTGATCTATGTCATCCCGCACGGGGGAGCAATCCTTGTAACCCACAGCAATATCATCCAGCGAGAGAGGAAAATGATACGGGGAATCAAGGAACGCATCAAGATAGGACCACCTTTCATAACCAAATATGAAAAAAGCAGGATCGTGGGAGCCAGGGCATTGCAACTCGCATTGGGCGCTCCACCACTATTAAGCGATGAAGTGATCGATCCAAACATGTCGGAACCAATCGAAATCGCAGAAATCGAATTGAAGGAAAAGGTTCTTCCCATCATCATCCGTCGCGTGCTGCCATCCGAAGAATTCCAAGATTACCCCCTTGATGCATTCTATGGAGATGCAATGACCATAGCAAAGGACATCTTACTCGACTAAAAGATACGGAGCGAGACGAAGCATGGAATTTTGCCCAGAATGTGACGCATTATTATATCCGAAGAAAAAAGAAGATGGAACAAAGGTTCTCTATTGCAAGGCTTGCGGGCACGAGAAAAGCTTGGATGATGACAAGGAAAAGGAAGTGTTCGTGCTCAAGGAAAAAATTGATCACGAGCTCGATAAAACCCTTGTCAAAGATGAGAAATATTACGAAACCGTGTATGGTTCCGATAAATCAAAAACCTGCCCTCGATGCGGTGGTAAGATGATCCTGAAATCGTTGCAAACTCGAAGTGCTGACGAGGGGCAAACCCATTTCTGGACTTGCGTGAAATGTAACAAGAGCGTTCGGATCTATAGTTGAATTCCTTTCTCCTTTTCTGTTGGTGCACGCTGCTGCGTGTATGTTTTCCGAAAAACTTGGATACACCCATGGTGAGATGAATTACCCCCTTCGGGCATATCGCGGTCTTAAACGTCTTGAAAGATAACTTGAGAACGCAATGGAATCAATACGAAATCACGGTTCGAATTCAAGATTATCACGGGAGCACATTCGATGAAACCAATACCTGAATGGACGGGTAGTTCAACATTCAAGATTTGGCAGGGATGAATGTTCCCACGCGGGTCACGAAATTGCTTATTTAATTTGCAGTACTAGAATAACATAGCTTGATGTCATGCATTTTACTCGTTACTCGTAGATATTGAAAGGAGAACCTTCCATGCTGCAAGACACAATATTATTTCCACAAACCATCGTCACCATTGCAGGCAGGGAAGCAAAGGTTCGCCTAATAAACGCGGGGAATCATTCCATCGAGATCAAGCACTACCCGGATTGCGTGGAACCGCTTCACATGTTTATTGATGGCAAGGATCTCGTTCTCACCCTTCTTGGTAAGTCTTACAGCCCCGAAAGGGAAAAAATAATCTTTTACATCGATTCAGGGGAAAATGGCACCGAAAGAACTATACCCGTGAGAACGTTAACCGATAGGGAATTTTTCATCGTGTTTTGCCTGCAGGCTAATTTTCATATTGGCTGGGATCCCTCCTGGTTACCCCAGTATTACCCGGAACTTCGCAATGGAAAACCGATGCACGTGGCAAAACAGGAAGCAGGCGTCGTGGGGGAACAAGCCTTTGGTTCTTCATACATGTACTTATATGAGAACTCGGATTGCATGAAAAAAGGTATAGATTTCGTGCCACTCGAAAAAATTTACCATGACCACGGCATTCCAATCTCATGGTTAATCGATCAGCATGTTGCCAACGAAATGGCGGGGCGCATCATATCCTGGAGCAAGGAACATGGTGATACCTATTCCATCCTACCTACCAGCTACTCTTATGATAATGCAGTGAATTATAACATCGAAAAAACGGCAGAAGATGCTAAAAGCTTATTACAGGGAACCAGGTACGAAGTCATGCAAGCCTTCATTGAACATGATTACCCACGGTACCCGAACACTTGCGGGATCGACCAATGGGTGGGATCCATCGGTTCGAATTTCGTGAAAGCCGCCATTGACCTTGGGTTCAAGGGAGTCTGGGGCATGGGGTGGGATCATCTTCACCGAAATACGAGCATGTTCCACCGGGGGGCACCATGGAATGCTTACAAGCCAAGCAGGTTTCAATTCAGGATACCAAGCAGGAAAAATGAGAAATTCGAACTCTTCCTGTTTCAATGGACTGTTCGTGATCTCGTGAACACGTTGCATTTGAGCCCTCATGGATCTGCCATCTTCTCCACGGATCCGGACGATCTACGACTTAACGGCATTATTAACCAAGAAAAACCTCATTACATCTTGGAATTGCTATACAATTACTCCCGCAACATGAAATATAACGACTATTTCGTGTTCTTGATCCATCAAGAAGATCACGATGCGCATTTCAAGGAAAACAATCAATTCTTTCTATCATTCATCGAGGCTTTGCAAGAAGATGAACCACCAGGACTCACGTATGCCACGTTGGATGAGGTGGCACAATGGCTTGCAATCAAGTATCCCGATAATAAAACGCCCTCCCAAATCCTAGAATTAGAAGATCCCCTGCTTCCTTGGGTCAAGCAAGAAGTCATGATGGACAAGGAACAAGCAATTAATCAAGTGTATGATCCTGATGATGAAATAGAGAAAAAGCGCGTTATGGCAGAGCATTTTCCAAAATCCGAGAAATTGCCTCTTCATGTGGCATATTTCAACCGGGACATGCTCCTTCTTGGTTATAAACCATACCATATTCCTTTCTTGTACTGGGATTACACCAGGCTCGATGAATGGTCGGTTCCCGAGGATGGACAATACCCTCCAGAAAATCTACCCAAGATCAACTTGATCGATGAGAATGCGATAGGTGGATATGAGATCACCTTCACATCAACAAAATATTTTGCAAAGTTACCTTGGATCGTCTGGAAGCCAAAATTCTCGTTGAAAGAGGGCGTGCCTGGCACTGTGGCCAAGGA
>WJJB01000507.1 GCA_014729935.1 Candidatus Bathyarchaeota archaeon
AAGATGCTTGAGCAAAATAAAATTTGCGAGGCATGTGGCAAATGTAAGATGACACGCCCGGGTCAGAAATCAAGGGATAGATTTTTCTTTTCCCCGGACTCACCCTCTGCAACAAAGGATTGCATGCACACCGCGCATTTCCCAATGCTGCGAATGGTATTTTCGAAGCAATGCTTGTGGTATGGTCGCTTGCAATTACTGCAGACCACGTGACATGTTTTTCCTTCAATTGATTTTGGTAAATAAAGGGGATTATCGCATGTCGGGCAGAAAAGCTTGTGACACACGACACAGGTAATCAGCGAGGACTTGAAAATCGCCATGTTAATATGATTAAGGAGGTCAATGAAAAAGGAACCCGGCGTCCAATTTGCTCCCGAATCTGCAATGTAATGCTGCAACTTACCTATCACTTCATCATCTACCGTTCCCACGGGATTAAGAGTAATTTCTGGTGGTTTTTCTGGATATCCCTTGGAGAAATCAGCAACGAATTCAAATTTCGCCTCTGCTGTTTTCAATTCCCCTTGGATGAACCCAGTGATTTTCTTGGCGACCGGATCGAGTTTCAATTCGGTGACCACGTCGGACGCGTTCGCTTGTAAAACCTTGAAATCGAAGGATAATTTGTTGTGTTTATCAATTTCCCAAGAGATGTCATGCAATAGATCGATCATTTTCGGTTTTTGTTCCAGATCTTGATATTTCGCGAGGAACGTGGATGCCGAGCCCAGGATAGCCTCCACATCTGGAGGAAAAACCCACTTGAGGTCAGGGTAATCTTGCAGGTCAATCTCAATGCTATACTCCTTCTTATTAAACGAAATCAAGGTGATCCTGATGTAATTATCCCGGATAAGCTGCAGGACGAATTCTCCCTCTATTTCCCTGAGTTGATCCTTGAGCTCTTGAACAGAATTGAAATAATTCCAAGTATATTGCTCGAAGGCTTGGAAGATCTCGAAAACTGGAGTGGGATACGCGGGATCCCATTGGCGCAAAGCCTTGATGAAATTATTCGGATCGCCCATCTCTTCTAGCACTTCAGCGGGCCATTGAATCTCCGGTTTTCCAGGATAATTATCCAGGGAGAAATTGATGGTATACAAGTGTTCGGTACCCGCAGCAAGATAAATCACGTACCTATCGTTCCCCAAATCATCCACTTGGAAGAAATTGCGTAATTGTCGCAATTCCCTGGCAAGATCCCTGTCCTTCTTGCTGATGGACTTTTGCAATCCCGTGATACGCTCGATCAAGTTTTTCATGTACTCGTTTAGACGTTTCTTTTCGCTTGTGTATTCTTCGTGGCTCAAGTCTCCCTGCTTCAGCCTACCATCGAGTAATTTCACTTCCATCCGAATTTCTTCCAATTCCTCCTTCAAGTCAAGGATGAGTTCACCGATCTGGCGAGGGGTGAGGGTGCTTTCTTCAGCCATTTTAATCAACAGCAGGAATGCCATGAACAACCGGGTACAAGTAAATGAGAAGCCTGATGTTATTTAACTTTTAAGGATGGAACGCAGGCTCTGTGAGATCCAAGAAAAAAAATAGGGGGGTGATGACTCATGCAACTTCCCGATCGAACTCAATGCTCATATCTCCGCCTGCAGCAACATCGAGCTTGAAGTGGTGTTCACCAGCGGGAAGGGGATCGCCCTTGTACCTCAATTCGATCACGCCTCCAACTGGAATGGTAACGCCGAGGGCTTCCTGCGGATTTTCGAAGGTAACTTCCTTGTCCTCGAAAGCCAGGGCCAGTTTCTTCTTATCTAGCTCGTTGCCATCGACCGTCACGGTGAATAAGTCGATCACGTTATCAGGTACCTCGTCCACGGACAACGGGCTGATGACATTCTTGATTTCAACCTTCCAACCTGAATCGGTATTCTTGACCGCATCCTTAGCGATCATTCGTTTTAAAATATATTTCGGTATGTATGACATATTTCTCTCACGATTTCATTGGTTTCGCATACTTGACAGGTAATATTTCAAGATCCTGCCTTCTAAAGGGATCTGATCTCTCGCTCCCATCCATACACTTGTCAAGTGAATCCACCAACTTGCGATGGATCTATTGCGAATCATGATCTTCCAAGCTACCGCCTATAATAAGGAGATCTTGGGAAATGAAGATATTTTAAAAATGAAATATATAACACGGGTACAAATGCTAATCCCTCATCATGCAAGAAGCGCTATCCACGTGTCCCATCGTGGAGAAATCATTGAATTTTCCCAAATACTAACTTATAACTACAAGGACACGGGACTTGGAAACCCGTACCATGATCTTTTCCATGATGATATAACATTCAGGCAAGAAGAAGGGGAAACACTTCGTATCAACATGCAAAAATTTTTAGACGATGAAAAGAACGTGGTAAATGGTGAACGGGTATACCCGGAGGTACTCGACGTCCTGATCGATTTTTCCGTGGATCCCAGCTTATTTTCATTCACTTGGTTGATATCTTGGCAAGGTCCAATATCCGACAGCAAGTCTCAAGTCTACGAGGCAATAATTGAGCCTGCTATCCTCGACTATAACATCGATAGCATGTACATCTTCCCGCAAGGTACTCGTGTTATAGAAGTGATTAGTTCATTGGATTATGACAATGAGATCAGCCACGTGCTAATCTACAAGGGGAAAAAAGGACAAGAGGTGGATGAAATTGAACGGATTACTTGGCTCTTGGAGGAATGAGCGGTTCTTGAACCATTCGGTTTTCCGCAAGTGTTGAAATTAGAAATCCAAGTATTCTGTGAAGAATCCTTTTCGCTCCAACCACGCACTCTCAGTCTGCCGGTAACGATGAATGATGTCACATCGATCATCTTGAAAATCCCAGGGACTCACGAGTACCAGATCCCCGAGGCGAACCCACATGCGCTTCTTCAGCTTGCCCCGAATGCGTCCAAGACGTTCCTTTCCATCAGCACATCGAACACGCATCCGTTCATTTCCAAGAATCTTTATTACTATACCAAGGATCTCGTTGTCTTCCCTCCTTGGAACCCTCGCCCGGTTAACCTGTATGTCGCCACCGGCGGTGCGCTTTTTGCTAGACTTCTTGGGTTTCTTTGCCATGAGAATCTATAAGCATTATGAGTTAAAAATGATCAGGCTTTAATATCAGGAGCCTATTATACCCGTGATACTTTCACCTAAGTTCTTTCAAGGGACAATTTGTCCCGGCGCAGAAAAAAGTATTATTGAACAATAGGATTATTGACCACTGTACCAGGGATGTATAAAATGCGATTAGCGGATATAAAACGCACCACCCAAGTCTTCGCGGTGAAGACGTCAATTGCGCACGAGAAAAGCGTGGCAGAGATGGTATTCCACAAGCTTGATATCCGAGAGCCTCGCCCGGATGTTAAAAGCATACTCGTGCTCGATCAATTAAGGGGATACATTTTCATCGAAGCACCTCATCAACGGGACGTGATGATAGCGACAAGTGAAATTCACCACGTTAAAGGAAAAGCCATCGGGCAAATTCAACTCGAGGAACTTGATCACTTCTTGAAACCGGAGAGCATCACGGAAACCCTTGATATCGGTGATAAGGTTGAAATCATCGCGGGTTTGTTTGCAGGGGAGAAAGCCTACGTTACGAGAATCGAAGAAGCCAAGGATGAAGTTACCCTCTCTCTCGTGGGATCTGATAATCCAATTCCAATCAAGGTGCACGTCGATTACTTGAAGGTGATCGAGAAAGGTTTGGGTACAGACGTGACCCCAAGTGCAGAAGGTGCCGTCATTGGAAGGGGTATCAAGGAATACACGTTTGGGGAAGAAGAAAGTTCCCCATCGGAAGAGATTGATATGTTCAGTGATGATATCGAGCTGGATGAGACCCTTGAAGAGGAACCCGAGCAACCTGAAGTTATCGAGTATGGGGGCCACAAGCAAAAGGTTGTCGGTGAATTATTCGATCTTAACGTTGATGAAGATGATGATGACCTTGATTTTGATGATGATGCATTCGGATTGGACATGGACATGGATGAAGACATAATGGAGGAGCCGGTTGATGAATCCATCGAGGGAGAACCTGATGAAGGTGAAGAAAAAAAGGAGAAAGAAGAAGATGAGCTCGAAGATTTTGAAGATGATGACTGGATCTAACAAAAAGCAAGGTCTTTTCTAACCTCATTCTCATTTCTATTCTAATATTGATTTACATGATTAAAGGAATCTACGATGAAAATTACAGAAGAATTCAAGGTTTTATGGAAGAAAAATAACTCCAAGCACGGCATTGACGAAAAATTTCCCACTTTTGTCGTCGATGTGGCAAACCAGATCAAGCATTTCATGAAACCTGAAAACAGGAAATACCAGGGCGCAGTTGGTAACTCCAGGGGTATGATCGACGCGGTGGAACAATATTGCAAAACCGCATCGATAAACAATTCGGTCAAGTTTTTCGAGAACGTGCGGCTTATTTTTGATTACTTGCTCAAAGTTCGCTTAACCAGCCAAGTCCCCTTGAATACCATCTTTTTCATCATGCGGAAATTGAAAAACATGGATCCTGAAACCACTTCCATGGGGGATCTCCAACAAGCCCTCCTTTTGGAATGTGACTTCCACAGGAAGAATTACAAGCTGGTCCGGAAGCAAATTGCGAATAACATGGCAAGCCGCATCATCGATAGATGCGAGGAGTATGATCAAGATTCCATCATCATTGGCACCCATTGCCACTCGGGCGCGGTGATAGGTGCACTGGTAAAATCGAAAGAATACATCAAGGAAGTGGTTGTCACCAAGACAGAACCGGAGCAACAAGGCGTGCTTACCGCCAAGGAACTTGCAGATGAGGGTATAAAGGTGAAATTTATCACGCTCGCACAATATGGCGTGGAATTCAGGCGAGTTAACATGTTTTGCTTTGGCATTGACGCCGTAAGCGTTGAAGGCATCGTGTTAAACAAGTCTGGCACCCGCATGATAGCAACACTAGCACACACGAAGGAACTTCCCGTGTATTTCCTCGGGAGCACCTACAAGTATGCCCGCAATACCCTCTTTGGCGGGTTGATTCGGGTTGAACGCCGCGATGTCACCAACCACATGCTATTCAACCATCTCGGGGTGGATTTGCACAAGTACGTGCTTGAAAATAAGATATCCACCAGGTTCTTTGCGTTCGATACCACGAAGCCTGAATTTTACAATAGTACGGTTTCAGAGGTTGGTTTCCTTCCAATGCGTGAAGCATTTCACGAAGCTTGGAAGCCATACCTTTGATCACGGAGGGCTTTTCACTTCCTTTTTTCATTCCAAGAACATGCGCTGTATCTGGTAATACCGCTTGATATTCTCGACGAAAAACAAGTTGCTTTTGTTCAATTCATGTTTCTTGTGGAGTAAATAAATGATCCTGGATTGTTTCTTCTTGATTCCATCGATGGAGACTATGTTTACCAATCCCAGTTCCGCGTACTTTCTTGCAGCATGATAACCAACCACGCTCCAAAGCTCTTTGCCCTCGCTAATGGCGGAAAGAACAGCTTGAACGGAATGGAGCAATACAGGATCATTTCTTGATATATTACCAAGCGTGCTAATTTTTTCATTAATTGCTTCGATCAATTCTTGTGCTTCTTGGTCTGTCCCCGATCCTTCCTCCCTAGCAACGCGAGTGAGCCGGGCGAGGTCTTTTACTGGAAGGATACCATTTTCGGCTTTAACACTTGGTGACACGACCACCACGAGATCTTCAGTCAATAACGGTACCTCTTCAACGTCAAGATCTTGCATCCCCATTAGGCTTCCGACGATGGCAATCTCGCATTCTCCTTCCTGCAATAATTCAATTGCCTTTAGACTATCAGTCATTTCAACGATAACTCGAATCTGATTCCCATGATGCTTGGAAAAATCCGAAAAGAAGGAAGGGAGCAAGAATTCCCCCGGCGTGGTGGACACTGCAATCCGGATCTTTGCTTCTCGTTCATGAACAGCCTGCTCAATATCATCCAAGCATTTTTCAAACCTGCCAATTATATCCCTTGCCGCTTCATGGAAGATCCTTCCCGAGGGCGTGAGTGTAAAAAACTTGGATGAACGACCGATTAACTTTGTCCCCACGTATCCCTCTATTTTCTGGATGGCTTGTGAGATGGATGACTGCGTAAGATCCATTTTTTTACCTGTTTTGGAAAAGGATTCTTCCTCAACAAGGGTTAGGAAGATCTTGAAATCACGGATACGAAGCATCATTAGCTGGTACCTATTCAATCATAAAAAGTTTTGATACATCTTTCATGGCCATTCAGGGTCAAATTCTAGTTCCATTATTCCAAACCTCACCGAACTTGGACATGGCGGTCCGAGCCGGTGCGGTTACTGCCGTTCCCCTGGGGAACGGCGACCGGGTGATAACGGGCACCCGACGCCGTGGCATGTAGCCGTGGCGATGATGGCGCACCCCCAACGTTCCGCGCCGCGCTCAGGTCCGAATCGAGCAACAACCCGCACGTCGGATCGGCACACGTGAACGGTTTTCCCCGTCCTACACCGCCCTTTCCACCCCCGTGGCATCCTGATGGTGTCCAGATTCGGGGGGGTTCAATCTAGCTGCTAGATCACCCTCATGAAATCCATCGATTCGTAGCACCACGGTCGGTTCTTGCATATTTCTTGGTAAGATTGACCACTTCTTTCCAAGTTTCGATGGAAAGATAAGTGAAAGGGAAGCAAAATGCATTAAAAAAAGTTCAAGGTTCACTTCCGGGTCACTTTCACTAATTCTGATACTGTTTGTCCCCGCACGCAGAAGTTTTTATCCAAGTAGAGCGTCAAGGCGTGGCGATTTGGTTTCAAGCCGTGCAACATCGTGAGAGGTACGGGGTACTGCCCGGAATCGAGCAAAGATCCTTGGAATTCCAAGATGTGGTGCAGGAATATCTTCTTGTTGCAGACTGGACACGTGGTGAGGAACTTTGAATGCTTGCATTTCCCGTCGGGATTATTCACTTTCATGGTGATGAAGAGCAGGCTCGCGTAGTATATCAAGGTGGAGATGGCCGGGGAATTGTCGTGGTACCATCACGGGAATACATCCAGTAAAAAAAGCAAGAGCTAACCTGGAATCTAATCTAAATCATTGGCACGATAGCACACGAATATATATGAAAAAACACTAGAGGTGGTTGAACAAGGATGAAACCCACATTGAAGGAACCAAGGGATTCTTGGGAGATCATGGAAAGGTGTTGCTTGAGCTCGATTCTCGAAGTGAGCGCATCGCCGAAACCAGGGAATATGCACCGTTTCACGCAACCTGGCACGTATGGGGCATCCTTCGAGCAGTTCATGGCAGCTATAGCAGCGATATCACCTGTATACTATCAAGTAGCCGAGGTGGCAATGAAGACAGGGACGGAAAGCTTTACAATGAATCATATTCACTTGGGATTCCATTTCAAGGATGCCATGATCCGGATGCTCCAAAGTCAATCCGGGGGAAACCTTCTTCTGGGACACATCCTGCTCCTGGTACCACTGGCAGCGGGGACTGGTTACATGCGTGGTAGTGGATGGAATGCATCAAAACCTGCCAATATTGTTGAATTGGGAGCCGTCTCACGAAATATCATCCAAGAAGGCACCACGGCTGACGTCATTGCCATGTATGAAGGCATGCGCGAGGTGCAACCCGGTGGGCTGGGAAAGGTAGAAAAGCTTGATATCAACTCGAAACATTTCAGGAAAGAACTGCATGAACGAGAAGCTACCTTTATTGACGTGTTCGCACCAAGTGCTCACATGGATCTCGTGAGTCGTGAATTGACCGGGGGGTTTCGCATCACCACCAAGGAGACTTTTCCATTGATTCAAGAATCGTTGACCCACGGACTCGATGTAAACGATGCCATCGTTCACTCTTTTGTCGGGTTATTATCACGTCACCCAGATTCGCTTATTTGGCGAAAAAATGGAAAAGAACGAGCAATGGAGGTATCGAGCAAGGCACGGGAAGCCATCGATGAAGGAGGGATGCGAACAAATCTTGGTAGGATGAAAATCAAGGATCTCGACCTATGGCTTGCTTCAACCAAGGGGAAACTGAATCCTGGAACAACAGCTGACCTGATTGCTGCTGGAATTTTCATGTTACTTTCTACAGGATTCATTCCATGAATAAACTACCATCCATCCCTCAGATACGGATGAAAGTGGACATTGGACTCTATCTATTATGGTGGGCAAAGTTGGACATCTTGCCCGGGGGGTCGATAGAGGAAACCCCGCGTGATCGTGACGCGCGTCAAGTGCCGGCGGTAACGGCGTTCTCGACGCGGTTTTTTAACAGGATGGCGGAAACGCGGGCCGATACCTCGTGG
>WJJB01000508.1 GCA_014729935.1 Candidatus Bathyarchaeota archaeon
CCGTTCAAGAATGCAGCCTTCCAGCTTCCTGATATCAGGCCACGAGTCTCATCTTGGCGATTCGAACCGCGGGATGCAAGTGCGGCTATCAAATCACCTTGATGCACCGGGAAAACACGAGAAATGGGATCTTTCACGATATCCTTGGCCATGGATGAGAGGCTTCCCCCTTGATGCACTGGTGTCCCCCTTAACATCGACGTGGCTTTGGTTAGTAAACCTATTCCTGCCATGGGGTTCAGGAACCTGATGAATCGCGCCACGTTGGTAGCCACGTACCTTTCAACGATTGCAAGTGAGTTTTCATCATTGTCATCCCTATTGGTTTCTTTAGTTCGGGGGTATAGCTGTGGTTTCGAGCAAGCAACCACGAGCGTGTTAATCTCCGCTTGATCAAAGCGTTTTTCACCGGGATCAATGATAAAATCTATCATCATGTCACTCGCGATTGCCTCCCTGAGTTGCCTGCCGAATTTGGCATCAAGCCATGATTTAGACACCAGAAATGAAAGGCACCCACCTTCACGAAGAAGTGGGATCGCCTTGAAGAAAAAATAGACATAATAATCACTCATCCTGCTCGGTAATCTCTTCTCGGGAAAAAATGGTTCGAGAATCGCTTCAATACGCGCCTTGTATGCACGCCTATCCCGAAGTACTGGTGTTCCTTGATGAAAATGTATCGCACCAGGAAGTGTTATTGACTCCTGCCGGATGTACGGTGGGTTACCGATGATGATATCAAATTGGTCTAAGGATTCGATATCCTGCAAGAGGAAATCCGCGTGCACGAATTTCATGTCTTGACTGAACATTGTTTCCAAGATATGATACATGGTTTCCTTGGTTGCTTGGTGGTATTCGGCAAGGGTCCATGCTATGTTCATTTTCGTGGCGACAAGAGCATCCGCGTTTATATCGATACCGTGAAGCATTGATCTTGCAAGATTCAAGTCCCGTTCAAGATCCTTGTCGTTTTCATGGCCGTTCCGTGTCCTGATGGTGTCAAGCAATCTCATGGAAATTGCAAGGATCCGCGAAAGGAAAACTCCTGCCCCACATGCAGGATCGAGCACCTTCGCACGCTCAAGATGTTCAATGATTGCCGCCACTGCTGTATGGGGGAATTTATCCAATGATGGGGGATCAAACATGGCGTGGAATGCTGGATGGCGCATTTCTTTAAATCCCTTAAAGATTCCCGCACGTTCAAGGTACACCGCTATGGCCAACCGGCTCATGAAATCGACATCATGGTCGGGAGTGTAATATTCTCCATGATCACTTTCTCTAATTTCGCGTCGTGGGAATCGGGATATGATCTCTATCGTATCACCGGGTCCCACTGCCTTCACGAGCTCTTGCAGGCGATGATAATCGCTGGAACTTAAAAAATCTTCCAAGGAGAGAAAAAAAATTCCAGCGATTGCATTTCCATCCTGATCCATGTGATCAATCACCTGCTATACCCGCGATGGATTCAAGAAAAATGCGTCTGCCGGGAATTGAACCCGGGTGTCCGAGGCCGGCATGAATTGCCGGGCATCATCGGCTTGGAAGGCCGAGATCCTGACCACTAGACAACAGACGCGCCCGACATGTCCTGACAAGTGCACCCGGGAATTAAACATTTTCGGACCAATTTCATCATGATTATTGCATGGAATGCCTGATCTCGTGTTGAAAGTACCGGGACATGAACTATTCACCTTTGCGTGATGGCACCGGCTGCTAGGATCCGCGTTTTCGAGAAAAACTGCACGGGCAGCACCGTTACCCATGGGAAGAGTTTGCATTACATTCATAAGTGCATGAAACGTTCTCGTGACATGGATGCAAAGGTATCCCGGTATTTTCAATTGTCCACCTTATTAAGGAGAAAGCGACAACTTCGTGCATTCAAGGAATCTAGGAGAGATACCCAGCCATCCTTGCCGAGAGCAGAGGAAAAAACACGCGCGTGCACGATGGAATAGCCTTACTAAAGCATTGGACGAGAGGTGTTCAATTGCATGAACAAGATATGGCATGATGTGGAGGTTGCCCATTTCAGCTACCATCAAGGGCACCTGTGGCTTCAGCTTGAATTCGAAGGGAACCAAGAGCCTGTGGACATCCTTGGAATCGGGAAGTTCCGCGTGAATGCTAGAATGAATGGGAAATTGGTTCCCGTGATGTCCTTTACAACTTCATTTCTAAAACCTAGGCGTATCGTCTTGTATTCAAGGGATATTCCTGCCTTGCGCACCATCAAGCTCTTCGACAAGGCAAATAATCTCGCTATACATGTTTTCACTGGAGATCAAATCGAGATCCACCGTCGATGATCCAAGGACAGGGCCGGATGATTGCACGTGAGCAAATGATGATAATTATTGGGCTCGAATTCATCCTTATTTGATCGATTTAGCTACATCATGTAAAAACACAACAAGAAATAACAAGTAAATTCAAGTGATTACCATGTTTTGTCCAAATTGTGGGTCGGATATACCCGATGATGCAGGATTCTGCACGGAATGCGGTTTTCAAGTATCGGACTATCCCCCTACCAAGGCAACTCCATCTTCACCCGATGAACCAGCTATTCCACGGGAAAAATCCCAATCGAACATCCCAGCCGATGCAGGAACGATAAATGAACCTCCTGGCACCCCATTACCACCCCTTGGATCATCCACACGGGTGCAAGAACATCAACATCACCCACGGCACCGAAATCAGCATCGCCATCCTCCAAGATCCCGGCGGCGAAGAATGAAAATTGCCTCGATCTTCGCCTTGGTTACATCGGCAGCTGTTGGCACGTTCTTCGTCGTTGTCGTTGCCACTTGGGGAGATATTCAAGGGGATGATTTATTCGTTCACGATTCTGGTCAGGGGCCCCAAGATGAATCATGGGTCTTCTCGGCGGAAACTTCTGATATACACATCGAGTACGATGATTCACCAAGCGCACCTGACGTGACAATTGACATTCATTATGACATCTCGGGACCGTTTTTAAAGGATAAAGCCCTCGAGGATATCTTCACGGTATCGTGGGATAATGCTTCTGCAGTCAAGCATTTCCACTTGGACACCAAATCATTCATCATGCCCATGTTTGATAGGACCATCGTGCAAGTTATTCTCAAGGAGGGAAATAATTTCACGCTCTCAGTTGCAACCACCACGGGTGACATTTCTTGCAATGTGCCAGGTAACGAATCCCTTGCTGGGTTGAACATGTCGGCCACGACGGGTGATATCATCTCAACAATCGGTAAAAATGCCACGATTCATGATAATTTTAGATTGGAAGTTACCACTGGGAAAATTCAAGTAGACATTGGAGAGAATGTCACGATTGGTGGAAATTTTTCGACCATTACAACCACTGGAGATATAACTTCCATCTTCAGGCAGGATTCAAGCATCCATGGAAAAATATCACAGGTTGCAACGACTGGTGACGTGGAAATGAATGCCACGGGGTTAAATCTCCATCAACAATTAGAGCTTGCTGCCACAACCGGTAAGGTAAAGGTATTCATCCTGAATTCGAGCCTTGAAAACATTATATCCTTGACCACGACGACCGGGGACGTCTCGGCAACTCTTTCCAATATCAATTACAGGAGCGATATACATATCTCAGTGGATGTAACCACTGGGGATCTAAAAATCGATCTATTACAAGAAATGCAAATGGCAGCAAATGTAACCGGCAGCATGACGGCTTCAACGGGTGACATGGATGTAACCTGTAGGGTTAACGGCACGAACATCGGTGCAAGTTTCGTTGGCGTGACATCAACAGGTAATATTGATTTCAATAATCTTGCAGGGTTCCAAGCACTTGGAAATATATTCCAGTCAACGAATTATGGAGCGGCATCAAGCACGTTCAACTTCAGCATGATCACCACTACTGGCAATATAGAGGTTTCTGGAGAACTACTCTGATTTACTTTCTTGAGTATCTCCATTTTTCATGTTTTTTTCCTTTTCTTCAAGCTCGCGTTCCTTTTCTGCCAATTC
>WJJB01000509.1 GCA_014729935.1 Candidatus Bathyarchaeota archaeon
CTTCCGCCATCTTACGCTCGATTTCATCCCATTCCATTCCATCCTTCTTCGCCTTTAGGACCACTTCAAGTAATTCATTAAGGGGCTTGAAATACTGGTACATCAAGTCTCCCAGGAAGCCGAATTTATCTGCCTGTGCTTCGAATTCCTTGATTTGTTGCTGCTGTGCAACGAGTATGCGCTCGTTTTTTGATAATTTCTTTTTAGCTTTCTTAGGTTCGTTTTGGTCCGCTGGAATGTCTATCGTGAAGAATTGGTCAACAGCATTATTGAAACTGCTAAACTCCCTCGCATGAAGCATCTCGTCCTTTTTAAAATCGAATGGTTCGACGCTCACCTGCTCCGTGAGTTCCGGATCACGATAAAGTATTCTTGGATCAAGTTGATTAGCCTTCAACTTGATTTTTAAACCTTGAATAGCTTCAAAAATGTCCCGAATCTCATGAACGGCAAGATCCCCAGCTTTGGCATCTATTGAAATACCGGCTTCGGTGCAAAAAACGATCCCGTAATCACGGTTAATGTTATACCCCCTGCTTATCACGTTTACAACTTTCTTTTGGTTTTCAGGAAAGAGTGATTCGAAATGGGATGCATCAATCTCAAAGATGTCATCAAATTGCTGTTGAGGAAAATCAAATTGCTTATTTGCCAGGACGGTTTCACTGGACATTTTCATATAGCGCCGAGCAATTTTAACGACATTATCTGGAGAAAGTAATATAATATTCCCCTTACCAAAAAATTCCATGACCAATTTCCAAGGGTCATCCCCTTCTCCTTGGATATCGAGGATAACAATTCTATCGAGATGATCTGCTTGATAGCAATTCAACACACGCCGACCACGAATGTATTTTCGAATGGCTTGGCAAAATTTCGGGGGAAATCGAGGTTTTTCATAGGTGTATTCGGATAGGTGAAGACGATTGGGAATCTCGATGAATAGCTGCTTTAAGCCCTCGTCTCGGTATGAAAGAATGAATTCAGTATCACTTAATTGGTAAAAATTCTTCACGTGCTTGTTAATAAGGGAAAGTTTCAGTTCATTTACAATCGCACAAATATCTATGTTATTCAGTCCGGATTTCAAAAGCTTGTTCCCCTCTAAAAAGAGATTCAGACCAGCAAGGGATAAACTAGCGTGAAGACGAATGTCGAAGCAAACATGAACCAGAAAAAATATGCACCGACTCCCGTTTTCAATATGAATTTACCCCCACCGATTTTTTTCAAGGCACCCTTGATCGTGAATTTTGGGAGCTCATCGCCCCTCTCCTCCATTTCCTCGAGCTTGCGTTTTTCTTTTTCAGTCATGCCCAGTAAACCCAATCGCATGCCAATCAGTACTATGGGAAATGGAAGTAGGAGCCAGCTTACCAACAACCAAATTAATCGATACCACCCTATTGGCACACCTTGCTTTGACAGTGATTGTGGGAAGATAAAGATGGATATAATACCACAACCAGCACCCATGATCATCTTCAACCAATAAAGTTTGTCTTCGTCTTCCATACAAGCTCATCTACAAAAAACTTTCGTGGCTTGAAAAACTTTTAGATCGATTCAATGAGACGATCGAATGCATTTTTATCCCTTGGGGAGATTTTAGTTCTTTTGTCTGTGGTGAAGATTTCCCAATGCCGGTGTATGAAAGCATATTTTATAGTTTCTAGCAGCTCTTTATCTTTCTTGATAGGTTCAGTCAAGTTGGTTGAACAGGCAAACGTGAAGTTGAATTCTAGCGAACGTTCAAAGATAATCCTGATTGTTTCAGTTTGAAATATGTCCGCACCCTTTCCGGAGTACTGGCTGGAAAATGTATCGATCGCTCGCAAGAAATTCACCACGAGATCCTCATGATGGGAGGGGAATGATTTGTTGAGATAACGATACATTACCATGCCGTTCTGGTTGTCATATATGAAAAGTGCGTGGAGCAATCCTTTCACCGGAAGATTAAGTTCACCATGCTCTCTGATTCGTCCATTACACGGTCGCAGTACCCACACTTGATAGTCAAAGGTTTCCTTTGAAGCACTTGGAATTTCGAGGATATTGGTTCATTCTCTTTATTCGTGATGCATGTGGGATTAATGCAGCGAATGATACCACTGAAATTATCAGGAATGGACACGGGTTCCTTCTGGACTATTCTTGTATCCTGTATCTTGTTAATGGTCGCTCTTGGTGCTATGAGTGCTATTTTATTAAAATCCTGACCAGATAGGAACATGTTCTCAATCTTGATGATATCCTTCTTCCCTATTTTGGAAGACGGGATATTCATTGCAATGGTGATGCACTCGCCAGTCTGTGCTGAAATGCCCAGCAATTTCAAGACAGTCAATGCTTTCCCTCCAGGGATATGATCTATTACGGTACCTTGGGTAATTTTCCTAACGCGCAATTGCTTTTCAGACACGAGTCTCAATCCATGGATCATTTAAACACGATTAGATGTCTACAACACGTCCTATTAAAAGAAAAAGATTATGGTTTTCAATGTTCAATTAGTTTTTTGTCTCTGGCTTAGAAACGTTTTTGTAAATGCATGCATTCTGGCATCAAGGATTGCTTGTACCATGGTTTGCATGTTCATTATCATGGAGGCAATAAGCATATCCATGCAGGGGTTGCCCAGCCTGGCCAACCACGAACATTCATGCTTCACATGATTATATAGCCGTGGGTTTTAGGCGCGAGGCTTAGGACCTCGTCTCGTAGGAGTTCGCGGGTTCAAAACCCATGTTGAATACCAGCACGGGGGAATATCCCGCCCCCTGCACTTCCAAATGATTCTTGCGCACCATACATATGGCATCTTGACGAACGGATGAAAAGGCCAAACTTCACCTTCTAAAATCCGAGATATAGTAGAATAGTTAATTAGGTTAGGATGTTCTTGTACTAATATCCTCAACCAGAATACAACCGGGTGGCATCCATGAGCATACGAGAACAGCTTGTCCGTTCACTTTCCATGATATTACGATTATCCAAAAGCACCTTGCAGGTTCTTCTCGCGGATGAAAATGGTTTATCCATTGCAAAAGTCTCACGAAGCAGTGATATTCAGATAAACCCAAATGCCATCAATAGCGTATCTGCAGCAACATACAATTTTAGTGAGGAAATTTGGGAGGACCTTGGAATACTGCATCAGAGAATAGCACTCGCGTTTTTCGAGAAATTTTGCCTCATTACCATTCAAATTGATCCAGTGATACTTACCATCGCCCATGATTTCAATGCATCCTGGCCGCTTAACGCGGAGGAACTCGGAAAGATCATTTACCAGTTAAAAGTGGACATCGATGAGATGTTCAACACGGATGAGGAAGGAATCGAGGATTTGCAAGCGTTTTCCACTGCGATAAGAAATATATTTTATCTCTTCAACATGGGCGGGGAAATCCCTTTCATGAGCTATCTTCCCGAGGAAGGAAGCGCTTCACCTGAAGTACACGATCAGATATCCCACATTTTGGATTCAGTGCAAAATCCAGTCTTCGCAAGGTATAGCATTGTTGATCAAAACGGCCTCATGATAGATGGAAGGGATCTGGTCGAGGGCGTGGGATCTTCTATATCCTCCTTCTCTGCCAGCACCATCGTTGCATTTCAGAAATTGATTGAGGAATCCTCAAACTTGAATGCGGGCCACCTGCTCAATTTCGTTTGCATTTCAGGAAGCGATGCAGAGACGCTTTACGGGATACTTGCCAGTCCAGCAGGTGTAATGAATATGTCAGATTCCAATGGAACGAGGCAAATAAAATCAGATCTTGCACTGGTTTCCTTGTTTCCGCTCACGTACGGAATGGTACCGGTCTTTTGTGAAACACGAAATATTGCGTACTCCATGATAAATCTCCTTGGTGAAGATCAAATCTCGAATCGATTCTTGGAGAGCGTCCAGAACCTAATTTCCGTGAAATACGAGTGATCTATCATAAAGTTAAAGGCTGGGCTTCATCGATGTGCTCAATTGCAGCCTTGGTTTCGAATGGTGGATTCATGCAGCTGCCAACATCCATTACTCCATCCGCGGCTTTCACCAAGCGTGTTGTTTCGTGATTCATTTTCCTTTGATGTTGCCAAGATTCAGCAGGAACACCTAAACAAAGTTCTAGTTGGTGCGCCTGCCGAGATCGATGCCATTCTTCCAGCCGGCATTGTACCAGATTTTGATGGTGCCAATGTTCCGCTCGATGCATCTGTCAATGGTAGCGCGTGAGGCGTGTGCACCTTCGTGAACCTTGTTGTTTACCCGTGAGTTGTGGGGCACCTTCTTGTTTCGCAAATATTTGCGTTTCACATGGAGATTTTAAATTTCCTTTGAATGGTAGAGTATTGCACGGTAGTATATTTGCGAAATTATTCCAGCAATACGTCCAATGAAGCGTTTAAACCACCAAAGAATGATAAAGATATCGAAAAAGCTTGCGGGATCTCCTTGCAATTGATACTTAACCTGCCCTAGAAAACACCCCTATCAACACTGACGTGATATGGTATTGCATCAATTTCTCGAATCGCTTCACACACTTCCTTCTCATGGCCAGGTGCAAGTAAAATCACTGAACCTCCTAAACCAGCACCAGTGAGTTTTCCACCTAACGCGCCTGATTCAATTCCTACCTCTAAAATCCTGTCGATTTTCTCGATGGATACCTCAAAATAATCTCGCAAATATTTTTGATGATCGGTCAATAACGTCCCAATTTTACTGTAATCTCGTGGTTTTTCTTTCAACAGCCGATATGCTTTAGATGTTATATCCCTATTCATGAACACAGCGACTAGCCTGTCATGCTCGATATCATCTAGTTCTTTTAAATTTGGTTCAATTTCTGAGAATGGGGTTACTGATATGTCTAGATCCATCAATGTTTGTAAATGATTCAACCCCTCGAGAGTTTCCTTTACCCTTGTACCGTGAACCTGGGAAGTAGATTTCCGGACCCTTGTATCCGCAACTATCAATCCCTTGAGTCTTGCATCTAAAGGATCAATAACAGGGGGGGTCGTGCACTGCAGGTGAAAGATACCCCCTATTGCCGAGCTGAGCTGGTCCATCATGCCACATGGAATCTCCATCACGTCATGTTCCGCCCTGTAAGCAAGCATTCCTATTTCGGGTGGTGATAGGCTGGATCCTGCAGCTTTTGATAATACTTGAATCCAAGAAACGAGTAGTGCTGCTGAGGATGAAAGTCCCGATTTGATTGGAATTTCGCTTTTTACACTAACCTCCAAGGAAAGATCTTCGTTCATGTAACCCTCATCCATCATCACCTTGGTACCCGCTTTGAAATATCCTACATCATCATCCTTGAACCCGCTAAGATTGCTTAGATCAAAGGTGAAAATTTCATCCAGATCAAGAGCATGTATCTTTATTTTCCCGCCTTCCTGCGTGGTCCGAATGATTTCAATGCTCGTTCGAAGGTTGATTGCTGAAGGTATAACCGCGAGATTCAAGTAATCCTGGTGCTCGCCGAAAAGACAAATTCTCCCAGGTGCAGAAGCGGAGGTTTCACGTTGCATATGCATCTAAGGATGGGTAATGGTGAGATATAGAAAAACTATCCCACCATGGATTTCTCGTCTTTTAAATACTTACATCCTATTTTACTATTGCACCATAAAAGGTGTTGTCATATGAATAAAGCAGAAAAAATCCTTGGCATGCTCACCATATTGCTCGCGGTGACATCTGGCATTTCATTTTGGATAGGTGGCGTTTCATATCCAGGATGTCATGTCCCGCAGTAACCATGCACGAGTATCGCCAAAATCGTACGTCTTTCTTATTCCTTTTTTACCCGTGTTCCGCCAGAAAGCCACGTCCTTCAGTTCAGGGTGTGGATGAATTATCGCTTCCCTCGCCATCATTTTCTAAAATCTTAGGTGTGTGATGCGTAAATTTCCAGGGTTGTGCAAGGATTACAGCACCATCGATTTTCATGACCCGGGGTGCAGTACTAGGAAGAAACCCACAAAGGCTATTCCCTCTACTACCACGCCATCTTCGTGGATAAGTACAGGTATGAGGTATTTCAGGATGGAACGACGTGGGAAGCATCTAGTCAAGGTGGGTCGTTTCTACCCATCGTCCAAGCTCAGTTCAAGTTGCGATCACAAGCACGATGTGCTGCAACTCTCGGTTCGTGAATGGACGTGCCCTGAATGCAGGATGCATCACGAACGGGACGAGAATCCTGCAATAATCATACCGTGGGAACCACGGGAAGGCATACTTTTGGAGATCGTGCAAGACGGGTCATTAGGACCGCTTTGGTCGATGAAGGAAGAATCCAGCCACTTTAGGGGTGGTTAGTTCAATGAACTCAGCTAATGAATCTGTTATCTTGCGGAACTTGGCTAAAATGATAAAAATAATGGGGATCATAACAGCTTTAGAGTTGATGAAAATGAGTGTAGATTATGAATCTTTATATGATGAATTGAAAAAATCGAACGACAATGTTGAACAATGTGCCGTGTTGGAAGAAAATGGCACACTCATTAATAGTTCAAGTGGGTGGGATCTTTCCGAAGATGGAAAGCAATTAATCGAGACGTGGCTCGCTCATGGGCCCAGGATTGTCATTCAAGAAATTGGATTTAGTGTATTACGCTCCGAGCCTGAACAATTCATTGCACGAAACGTTTCAGGAAAAGGGGCAATTGTTGGTTCCATCACCAAGAGTGGGAATTATCTCGTGGTAAAACTATCTCCTTCATCTGCTGAGCGGATGGGACGGGACTTCATCGACGTCGCGCGGTATGCCGCGAAGATGTAGCTTCATTCCTTCCTTTTTAAAGTGAAGGCGAGCTATTTTATTTCTCGAAGGTATATTATCCTTAGACGTGGAATTAGTGCTTCCTCGAAAGGCCACGAGCCTTGATCGCAATACACACTTAGCGAGTCGAGATTCAATCTAAGGTCGCTGGAAAGGGATACACGGCATCCAGCAATGGCAATGAACCTATAGACCCTCAGGCAGGTGATTTGCAGGCAGCTTCTGAAGGGAAGCTGTAAAGCATTCATGAGTAAAACCGGCAAGGCCCGGGAGGGAGCAGCCGTAAGCTCTATCATCTGTGCCGAGGACCCCTGTAGGCGAGACCAAGTTGGAGGTACGCATCTCCGGAAAGAGATCGAAGACTGAATCATTCTCCATTACTCTCATAAACGTGGTTCTATTGCATAATACAAGAAACCAGGTTCCATTGCATCAATGTTGAGAAGTTTTTTTGCATGGCATTTTTCTGCCACGCGCTTCATCGGTTCGTTGTTCTCCATCGTGCAGAAGCGTATTTCTGTGACTGGTTCCAATGGGTAAAAATCTGCCACCATCGTTTCCACGTTTTGCAGCAGCACGGTTCCAATTCCCTTATTCCGGTAGGTTTTTTTTATGATTATGGAAAGGATAACTCTCCCAATTTCCACTTGGGACGCGTATAAAGATATCCAACCTACTTTTTCCCCCCCTGGTAAGCCAATTCTCAGAAACATGGGATCCAGCACGGGGGGATATATCATTGAAAACCATCGTTGAGGGTTTTTTCCCCGATATCTTATATTCACGTTAGTTGTTCCTTCATTATTCTCTTGTTGTATATCATGCAAAATTTCATCCACGACATCATCATTTTCCAGATTCATGACTGAAACTACCAAGGTACATGCATTTTCATGATTTTCGTCGATTGCAAAGCGATATTCCTTGTTGGTTAAAGCCTGTTCACGTCTCCTTGTTTGCTTGTCCATTTTGATCCACCGTTAATCCAAATCTTGGCGCGTTCCGACGCGCACGCCTGAGGACGTCCCGGGCCGGTGCACGATATCGATTTTCCAAGCCAACCCATGAATAGCCGGATCGCGCGAATTCCACAAAATGTCACTCAGGATCGGCTGCGATCATCCCATCAGGGGGACATCCCCGGCATTTGCACGTGTATTTGCATCACGTGCAAAATTGCGTGATATTTCCAAGATTTTTCTGATTTTATTTCTTTTAATTTACTTTTCTTTGTAATGTCTATCTTATTATAGAACTAGTTATATTTAAGCTTGAAAATGAATCACTGGTCTTTCATTCATTAGCACGAATCAAGATTCTAGGAAGAAGCAGGATTCAGAAATCGATCCGAATCCAAGAAAACATTCTTGGAATGGATCACACGCGACATGAGAAATTACCTTGGCAAAGGTATCCACGTGGAAGTTGGATAATCAACTGCCATTATCGTGGATGATCGCGTTAAATCGGTTAAAATATTTTCCTTCCAAGGCTGAAAATTTGGCCTTTTTCAAGGATGGAGATTCCCGTGTATTTGCCAATGATTTCCAAGCGGATTATTTTATCCGGGTTATCTAGATCCACGTTTCTATTGATATCCTTGGCTATTTCATCAATGATGTCTATAGAGTGAAGGTTTACTCGCCTTTTCCTAACCACTATCTTGAAACTCTCGCTTGGACCAATTTTTTCCATGTTTTCCTGAATGAATGCACTTAATTCCTGCAAATTGGTCTCTAGAACTTCTTGAATGGGAACCAGTTTCAAGATGAATTGAAGCTTGAAATCCATTGTATTGATAAAATCTTTTAACCGGCTTATCACTTCCACGGGATCGACATCAATCACGTTCCCCCAGATTAATCCCTTCACGATAGTCTTTCCATAATTGAATTGATGATCTGGATAAAGTTGATGCATGATGAAATCCAATTCAGCCAATGCATCACGCTCGAGATTCCTAGGGGTGGATACTAAAAGATTAAACCGGAATGACA
>WJJB01000510.1 GCA_014729935.1 Candidatus Bathyarchaeota archaeon
ATCAATAGCATGATGGTTTCCACCCGCTTGGAGATCTTGCCCCCTTTCATGTATGCAAGGATGATTTTCGAATCAAAGAGAAAATTATCCCCTTTTTCCAATAGAATTTCCCTTTCATCACGAATTTGCTTCTGATCTAGTTCCCGTTGAATGATGGGAATGAGCCGTGAAATATCATCCTTTTTTATGAAGTCCTTGGCGCCCTGGTACATGACATCAGCACCAATATCCGCAGGGATGATTCCAGACACGAGCACGAAGGGAATATCGAGCCCACTTTCCTTCAATATTTTCAGCGCCTCCGAACCACTGAATCCTGGCATTTTTTCATCGGACAAGATAATATCCCATTCTTCTTGTGCAAGGCATTCGAGAAAACCCTCCTTGCTGCTAATGATCTTGAACTCTATCCTGATTCCTGCTTGCTTGATCTGTTCCACAAGGAGCGATGCATCATCTTCCGAATCCTCGATGATCAAGATTCTAACTGCTTCCTTCACGATTGATCCCCCCTCCGTGCACCTATAGTGAAATAAAATACAGACCCGAACCCTTCCTTCGATTCGCTCCACACCTCGCCACGGTGCATCTTTATCACGTGAGCAACAGTAGCCAATCCTATACCACTTCCCTCGAAATCCTTGCTTGAATGCAATCGTTGAAAGGGCACGAACAAATCATTGGCATATTTATCATTATAGCCAGTGCCATTATCCTTCACGAAAAAGACATCTTGACCGTTTTCTTGAAAAGAACCCACTTCTATAATTGCCTCCTGCTTCTTTCGGGTAAATTTCCAAGCGTTGTCAAGTAAATTCTCCAAGACGAGCCATAACAAGTCCCTGTCACCCTTGCAGGTCAAATCATCTTGAATCGTGAAGGTAACTTTTCTTGCAGGATCTCTGGCCTTCAATCCATCGCTTATGGTCAATGCAGCTCCAGAAATATCAAATTTTCGTGCATTAATTTCCTTGTGAGCAAGCTTGCTTAGGTAAATCAACGAATCAAGCAAATCATCCTGTTTTTCAACAATGGAAGATATCTTGTTGATATATTCTTTGAGCTTCACGTCAAGCTTTCCCTTGTATTGATCAAAGATGAGTTGGAGGTATCCCTTGATGTTCCGAATGGGTGCCTTGAGATCGTGAGAAATTGACCTCGTGAAGAATCTCATCTCCAGTAGCATCCATTCCAGCTTATCCGTACGGGATTTTAGCAATTTCTTCGATTTTTCGAGCATCCGCTGAGAATTGACCAGCTCGTTCATCAATGCTTGAATCTCCTCATCCGTGGTGCGGGATGGTTTTTTGATCGCTACCCGGGTATCTTCATTTGCGTTCAATCCATCACCTCCCAACAAGCTGATTCCCGGCCTTCACCGATGCCGCAGCATCTAATGCAAACCCATCAGCATCTAACTTTTTCCATAATTCCTTATCCACTTTTAATGGGAATCCTCCAACCAATATTTTCACGCTAGGGCATGCTTTTCTAATCGAGGAGATGATGGTTTTTACTTCGTATAGATGCAAAGGGATGGTCACGGAAATAGCTACCAGTATTCCATGCCTTACCTTTATTTCCTTGATGAATGCATCAATGGGAACCGCGCTTCCAAGGTAATATGTATTCCAACCATCCATTTCAAAAAAATCTGCGACCATCCTGATACCAATCTCGTGGATTTCATTCCCAACGGTGCCTGCAATGAGTACCTTGTCTGTCTCGGCATCGTTCAAAATGATGGGGTAAAATTGTGAGATTGCCGCCATGGAAACCGCGGTTGCGTAATGTTCCTGTGCGGTCGTTATCTGGTTTAATTCCCATAATCTACCAATCTCCATTTGAACGGGTTGGATGATATCAAGCATGATCTTTTTGATCTGCATCTTTTCATTGAGTAACGACATGATGAAATTGAGCGCATTTGACCTCGTTCCATGGAGCAATATTTCAAGGTATTGATTTGCCTTTTCCATCGCATCACCTTCCAAGAGAGTCCTAGGTTCCATCCAAGGCACTTTCAATATTTCCCGGGAAATGGCATGTAATCGCGATGCAAATTTCTCTTCAGGGGCGGTAAGGGATTTGTGCAAGTATGCAATGATAGCTTCAAGGCATGGAATCAAGCATCCTGTGCCCTCGTTCCTGGTTTCGATCATGTTCCTCGACCACTTAAGATAATAGCGGAACAAGGGAATGCTTTTGAAATCAATCGAGAGCATCACATGCAACAGGTGGTAATTAATTTCCTTGATGCATTGCGTCCAACCTAGCTTATTTACTCTTTCTCGCATCAGTGTGTTTTCCTTCACGCATTGATCTAGTATCTTTCTTGATTCCTCGGTTTTCAATGGGAGGTAATGCGTATCCATGGTGAACGTGGCCCCTCGTGAATACATATGGGAACTCATCCTGTTTTAATCTTTTTAATTGGAGATCGGTTCCTCGCGTCTTGGTTAATTCTCGTGACATGATCATGCCCACCGAATCTTGTGGCTGGGCATGATCCTTCCCTTCCACGTGGTTCTCTTGGAGATCGTCTTGAATAGCGATGTAAATGCGATGATGATGTTTACTACAATTGTAATCGGGAAAGCGATGAAAAGCCACCAGTTGAATCCCAATCGATGAAAGGCGAATAGAGTGGTGGTGAACGTGATCGTAACACATGCAATGGACAATATAGTTGATAAGATCCAGCCATTATACATACTGAACGGTATTATTAGAAGGGGATACAAGGACGAAAAACCCAGCCAGTACCAAATCCAAATGAATGGAAGCACCCGATAATCAAAGGATGGGAATAATAACCTGGCAAAACCATGAAACGCGTGCTTTGCTGATTCATACATCCTGCACGTGACATGATTTTTCCCGTTAAGTAATATCACCGAATAGCCGTGATCCTTCATGAGCCGGCCAAGACTCATGTCATCAACGAGATGATTGCGAATGGACTCATGGCCACCTATTTCCTCGTACACGTCCCTGCGGAATAGCATGTATTGCCCGTTCATGTTCACTCGTCGCTTGGAAAAGAATGCAATGTATAGCAATTGAACGCAAAACACGTTCGCAAGTATGGCACGTTCCCAAAATCCTGTTGCATGTTGGCGAGGGTACACCGTGATGCAATCGGCTTTCTTATTCATTAATGCAGATACAGCGAGTCGAAGCGTTTCCGGTCCATGAATGGTATCGGCATCGGTGAATAATATTAGCCCTGCCATCGATACATCGAAGAGCTGGTGGCATGCCCAATTCTTTCCTTGCCAATTATCCCCTATCTTCTTCCCGTGCATGATCTTTAGCCGAGGGGCCTTCCTAGAGAGTCGCTCCAAGATATCTGGTGTGTTATCTGTTGAAGCATCGTCAAGCACAGTAACAGTGAAATCAGGGTAATCCTGAGCCAAGAGAGATTCCACACATTTCTCGATATTATTATCCTCATTTCTGGCAGGAACCAGGATATCGACTCGTGGATATAGCTTTTCCATGCTCTCGCGTTCTAGCGGGTCGAAACAACGAAGATTATTCACCAGTATGATTACCGAAGCCAAATCCGCGGAAAGGGTGATGCAAAGGAAGATGAGGGTTATGATTGGCATGAAATGATTCTAAGATGGTTATTCTTTTTTTATTCCTTCCTCTTATAAACAAAAAACTTTTGCCAAATATTGTTGCGTGGTGAATGCATTCATCTCCTCCCCTTCTCATCAAGCTAAAGGACCTTGGTACGCTCTCACTCTAGAGTCAATGTTGATTCTTATAATCACCGGGTCGGTCTGGAATCCCCTGAGACCCGTTTTCCTATTTCTAAAAACACCTAGAAAAAAATAATAAAGAGGATGGTATCTACCTGAAACAAAAGGATTTGGATATTGGCAAAAATCATCCACAAAAAACTAGGGGAACGTAATGGAAATTTCAGAATTACATAAGGAAACTTTCAAGAAAGGCAGCAAGACATACTTCAATAGCAGTATCTTTTTCCCTGAACAGATAAGAAATGATGTCTTCGTTCTTTATGGTTTCGTAAGGATTGCTGATGATTTTGTGGACGCGATCCCACCCAAGAAGGAGGATTTTCACATGTTCGTGGAAAAATACCATGATGCCATTGACGGTGAACCATGTGGAGATCAAATTATAGATTCATTCATTCAACTTATTGATAAACGCGACTTCGATCCCGAATGGGTTACTGCGTTCCTCGAATCCATGGAGATGGACCTTTATAAGAAGAACTATGATAC
>WJJB01000511.1 GCA_014729935.1 Candidatus Bathyarchaeota archaeon
GTTCATAGTTGGAGAGATCAGGTATCAAGCCGATGAGCGAATCGAGCACGGGTGGAAATAGCACCGCGAAAGGTATCAACAAGCCAATAGTGATGAAGCTATTGTAACGGATGAGATTCAACACGTAATACTTGAACAGATCTTGCTTGTCATTCATGTATGCTTCGGCTAGCGTGGCGGTGGAGTTACGCACCATGACTCCCTGCATGGTCACGATGGAAGATATTTGATTTGCAAAGGATATCAATCCCATCCAGACGCCATATTGCGAGATCAAGGTCAAGATGAGCACGTTTTCTAGCAGCATCCAGAATTGTGATAGCAAGGTACCAACCCACAGTTTTCCCGAGAAGGTAAGAACCTGCTTGGCAATTTCCCTGTCAAAGGTGGGAATGAAGATATCAATGACGCGCCAGCCCGCGTCGCCTCCGAGCATTATCCTATAAAAGATGCATCCAAGGATGAAGGTGCAAATCTCGATCCCGTACAGTGATAAGATGTAACCGATGGTGGCACCAACTATCTCGCCGATTTGCGGGTTTTTCGCCCCCCAGTATCGTCCCAAGGTAACGCCGGCGATCATCATGGCGTAGCGGATCACGGTATCCTTCAAGAACGTGTAGATGGAATACGCGTTGAAGCGCTGGAATCCCTTGAATATACTATCGAAGATTTGCGTGCAACCTGGAAACTGGATCAATAAATACCCAAGCACGAACCACGTGAGGTGAGCCATGTTCGTGATGGGAAACCAAACCAAGACAATAAGGGAGATTATGGTGATTTGAATCATCCCGGTAAACATCTGGAACCATGCAAAGAACTGGACATACTTAAATGCGCGTCCTGGATTGGTGGTTGCATGCTCGCCAAGAAACCTCAAGAGTCCATCTGCAAGTTGCGCGCTGTTTTCCGGGCTAGTGGTACCCCGGGTCGATCCGAAATCAAAGAATCCAAATGCAAAGCCCAGCAACCCGTAAACGATCCTGCTGTATCCCTCTATTTCTGGATAGGGCATAAACAACGGCAAGATCACCGTGAACATGAGTATGAAAAAAATCATTGCGAAGATGTAAAGAAAAAAATTGTAATAAAAACCACCGATCAGCCGGTGCATGCCAACCGTTTCGTAACTCTCTTTCGTTTGGGAGTTCGCAGGAGCATCACCTTTTTGAGGAACGCGAGCATCCATGGTAAATGATTTACCTGCTCGCAAATAAAACTGCACATGGGCTTCATGAATTGGGATGATCTCGAAAATCCGGTGTTCGCACGTGATGGATGGTCTGTAAAGGATGCCTGTGTGGCATACAAAGATGGGACGTTCCACCTGTTTTTTTCAGCGTTTTACCGGGAGCGTTGGCGGGAGCGTTCGCACGTGGTTAGTGTCATCACCCGAGACTTCAGGAAATTCTCAGAACCGGTGCTCCATTTGGATGGAAGGGAAGATAAATGGACGGGCATGTGCTCGCCCAACATTTCCATCATAAATGAGCGATATTATTTGACCTTCAATAGCTGGGGGGACCGGCACAGGAACAGGCGCAAGAACCAGCTCTTCTGCATGGAATCCGGTGACATGATTTCATGGGCCGAGCCTTTCCAAGTTGCAAGAAATATCACGGAGGGCTTCAGGGCAATAGATCTCGCCGTGACACGCGCTAATGGGAAATTCTATGCTATATGGAAGGAAGATTATCCTGAAAAGGGGCGCATGGTCCGAAAACCCCTTATCGCTAGCGGCCCTGCCCTGGACGGTGACCTTGAACTCCTTGATGGCCACGGGAAACCCACCTTCACCATGGCAGATGGGAAGCGGAGCACGAAAATTCAGGAAAATTTCGAGTTCCTTGAGGTAGATGGAAGGTGGTATTTACTCAGTCTTGATTACCGGCCCCACGTGCCGGTTCTCTACGAAATGGATGGCGCCGGACGTAATGATGCTGATTGGCTCAACTGGGTGAATGGACGTGAGCTCGAGATAGAGATTCAATCATTCAACACGAACCATGCTGCAAATGCACCATTCATCGCCGACTGGCGTGAGCATGATGGATATTTCTACATGATTTATGCCGGAAGGACCGAGGGCATATCACACAAGGGCAGGGGTAATAATAAACTCGGCCTTGCAAGATCCAAGGATTTGATGGAATGGGAAGTGCCTCCCGAGCGATCAGGATGAAAATTAAAAGTGCTGGCGGATAGAATATAATATCGCAGTAGTTGGAGGCTGCTTCCACACAATGCCACGACCAGAATGCCCCTCTTGCGGGAAAAAGGATCGCATATTGGAAATCGAAGACAAGAGCAAGCCATTGTATTATTCCATGCAAGGCTCGCCCGTATTTGCAAAAAAATGGAAATGCGGGAATTGCGGACACGTGTTCGAAAAGGAATGAATGGAATCAAGTTTCAGGATCCGTTCCGGGTCTCACTCGATTTTTATGGGTGATCCCCGTCTTTTTTCATCTTCCACCTTCACGAGGCGAACCTCCAAGATGCCATTGGTGTATCTTGCCTTTGCCACGTCAGGATTTATCTTTCCTGGGAGTTCCATGCGTTTCTGGTAAACGCGCATACCCTCGGAATCCGCAGCATGGATCTCCAGCGTGTATTCGGTTGCCATCAACTCTATATCCTCCTTTTGCACGCCGGGTAGCTCGACAACCACCACGATCTCCTTTTCCTCCTCGATCAGGTCCGCAAGGGGTTCACGGACGTTTCCCACGTCATCTGCAGCGGGTAATGCCCCCTCATTTTCTCCCATCTCGGATGGCTTGATGTTACCAAAACGATCGATGATTGGACGGCCATCAGGGCCCATGCGTACCGAAAACCCGTAGACAAAGGGTGCACCACCTTTTTGTGCTCTTTTTTTCAGCTCCTCCTCGTCCATCATCTCGGGACCGGGAATGCCCAAGTTCTTGAAGACATTTTGCGAGAAATTGAAAAAATCCTTGCTACGCATCATTTCAGTCATTTTCTTCATGAAATCGTTGAAGAATGATCCCATGTCGTCCCCGAACGGGAAACCTGCGAACGGATCATCTCCATCTTCGTCATCATCATCATCGAAGGGGCGGTATATCTTTCGCTTCTTCTTGGTCATGTACAATCACGCTTGTTGGGGAGGGAATAAAGTGACTACCCCACTTAGCTAGTAAAAATGGCATTATTTAATCCTGCTCCTTTAGAAGAATTGCATCGATTCAAGAATCGAAATCAAACAGGCTAGCTTGACCCGAACGGGGAACCGGGAACTTGATTGCTTCCATTCCAGCAAATTCCATGTATTGGCTTGCACTCGCAGGGGCGAAACCCGCGTAATGATTGTTGAAAAACACGAACGCGTCCCTGATGTCCTGCATCTCCCGTTGGATGGCTTCATGGATTTCTTTCACCTGTGCGGACCTGTCCTTGGTGATGTGACCGAAACTCGAAATTTCCCTATCACCAATGAACCTAAACAGGTAAAAATCACCAGTCTCTTGAATGAATGGTTGGATTGAAGGATGGATGCTCCCCGCAATCGTGATCGAGGGGATATCTTGCACGAGGGAAATGCCCGTATCACCCTCAAACCAAGAACCATGCCTGAATTCCATGGCAAACCAGGTATCCTTAGGGAGCATCTTGATCAACCTGGCAACAGCATCGAGTGCACGCGCATCAAGAGAAGGTGGAAATTGCACCAGGATTGCTTTCAACTTGTCTCCCAATCGAGACATTGCTCCAAGGTAGGTTGGAAGCAAGGAATGGATTTTCCCTGAATGGATA
>WJJB01000512.1 GCA_014729935.1 Candidatus Bathyarchaeota archaeon
GCAACTATTCAAGGTAATCCCACTCTCTCTTGATTTCATGCAATTCATTTCCGGTATTGCCCTTGGAGGCAGGTTCGGGTACACGGAGATCGAGGATACGTTTTCAACAAGCCAACGTCCTGGACAGGTCTTGATGGTCATCATGACTGCTGTGCTCGCGTTCATGGCTTTTTACGTGATCAAGCGAAAGGCACTGCCCGTGGAAGTCACCACGCAAAAGCATGGACGAAGATCCTCCATTATAAACTTGAAGCACTACATCACGCGCGGTGGGCAAAAGCATGGTCCAAAAACCACCATTGGATTGATTTTCTTCGTGGTAGTTCTTTCTGGCATGCTCGTTACTTTCCAACCACCTGCAAAGATCGTGCTGGAGCGCCCCGATGGTCACGAGATGCAAGTAAGTTTTTGGGACAGTGGCTTGGATCTACCAAATGAGGTATTGGACGTGCTTGGAGAACATGATATAAACATCCACGGCTGGCTCAACGGGTATGATCTAGCAAATGCATTACGCTATCAAGCATACAATGTGAGCGTGGTCAAACATCTCAGCATGCCACTCACCCAGGAGGAGCTTGAATCCAAGTTAAATGACGCAAATAACCTCATGGATTACTGGGATGCCAATGGATTGCAAAATGCCCCCTTCCTTGGATTCACGTTTGATGAGGAAAACGCCAGGGGTGTTTCAAGGTTCAACGAGACTGCCTACTGGGAAGCCATGAATGTCATTGATACATTCGTGGATAACGTGACTGCAAGGGGGTATCAAGTGTTCTGCACGGAATACCTGGTTCCCATCAATGATCTCTTGGATGGGGATCACGATGTTGCCATCAATAATTTCAATCCATTCGATCCTGCATGGAACGTGACCCATTTTGATTGGATGATATACAGGTCGGAACCAAACATCTTGTATGATGAGCCGCACGAGTTTTTCACCTACGAGTGGGCGAGGTCCATCAAGCAATTCCTCACCAAGCTTGGTGGCGAGTCCCTCGCGGACAAAGCATCGATGTCCATCGGCGTCACGGGAGATGATTTTCCCCTTTACCAAGATCCTGGGGGATTTGAAGAATTCATGAAGGATGTGAAAATTTGCCATGGGATGGGTATCAGCGAGATCAAGATCTTTTACTTGGGGGACGCGGAACCCTCAGATGAAAATTTCCTTGGCAAGTGGGGGGTTGAGGGCATCCAGACCATGATGAATGTGATCAATACCTACAACAAGGTAGTGATACCATTCAAGAGACGAGCCAGCTTCTTGGGAAACTTGAAGTTGGTTGATAATCCAACCGGGTCGGTATTTGGGTTGTTTTACCAGGATTACTGGTTGGATGAATGGCTAGGCATGTACCCCTTGGCCTGGGCTATCGGGATGCTCGTGACACCGGTAGCCTTTATGGCATGTAGAAATGCCACGGGAAGACGATGGCTTGCCGGTAGCAAGTTTTCACCAGCTGCCAGGGAAAAATTGAACAAATACCTTCGCTGGGTTCGCCTTTCCTTGTTCCTGCTAATCGCTATGTTGGTGGCATGGTTTCTTTTTGCATTCTGGTATCCTGATTTCGGTGAATTGATTGGTTGATGATCGTTGGCGATTATTGGGACTCCACATCTTGCTCTTGATTCTTTCACTCTCTCGTGCAATCGGGAGTGGACCAATGCATCTAAAAGGCAATGGAAGCAAGTACTTCCAAGCATAATCAAGGTAGACTGATACATGAAAGGAATAATTGGCAATGGTAAGGTTGGCTGGATGTCATGGATGACTTTCTCTTGTACTTTGGTCGTATTTTGTGCCATGAATAACGCATTCCCCGTATTCAACTTGATCTCGTGGGATTGGACCTTGCGCGGGATAGCGGAGGAGATTCAGAATGTCCTGTTCATTTCTTGGGGATTGGGGATTGTACTTGGGCTGTTGATATACAAGCTTCCTGCGAAATTCTTGCGTCATGTTCTTGCTGCAGCATCCATCTTGGCGACATCAATGGTGCTCCTTCACTTATTTGCAGTGCCCGTGGTAATGCAGGTACCTGAGTACACCAGCAAGATCATGCTCGTGTCAGTTGGTACAAGCTTGATTCTTGATATGCTTGTCATCGCGGCGATGGCTCCCGTGATCACGAGATTCGGTGGTACGGATGCAAGCAATCACGGGAGTGGTGATGATGGCGGGAACCAAGATTCACGCGCTATGGAGGGAAGGATAATAGTTGGGATTATCACTGGAAGCGTGGTTGGACTCTTGATCATCCCGCTTGTCAACTTTTCCATCACGTGGAAGGTAGTTGGAACGGCGATTGCCACGGTTCTTGCCATGGTAATCACGTGGAAATCAAGCATGATCTCTAGCACCACCTGGTTGGTGGAATCCAAGAAACCTGAGAGGAAAAGAGTAGCAAGAAAAAATCGAGCCCGGCGACCTGCAATCGCCCGACACGTATTCCTGATAATTGGATTGCTTCTCTTGATGATGGTCGGTAGCGTGCTGGTTTCCATCTCTGTGGGATCCGTGAATACCGCGCTTGGTGATTACGAGACGGTTCACGCTGCCTTCCTCTATCCACTATTCACATGCATTGCTTCCCTCGCTATTTTCTGGATAGCGAGAAAATACCATAAAGGACAGCCAGTCCGGGGAAAATCACTAATGCTAGGATTGGTCATGGCATTGCTAGCAGGAGCGATCACCGCCACGCTCAGGATCATGGGTTCAGCAACTGGTATCACCCTCGTGCTGGAGGAGTATAGCTTGAAAACGATCCCACCATGGCTTTTCACGGGATTGGCAGGCACCATCATCATGGCATTCACGCTTCGGGAGGTTTTGTTGAAGACCGCCATGCTGAACCCGAAATACGTGTCATGTGGCATGTTTATCTGCATCACGGTCCTTTTCATGATTCCGGGTTTGATCTTCTCTCCAGATCTCGCACGCTTGTTTTTCAGCAAGGTGTACGGCGTGTATATCGATGGAGCTATTTTACTTTTCAGCATCACTGCAATCATTATGCTTTTCTTGGCAAAAACCCAGAGGAAGATTGAAAGGATTGAGAAAAAAGGGAAACCAACAAGAAGGATTCTATCAAGTGGGAAGACTAGTTCAAGGAAAGCAACCGCTGCGATCTTGCTAGTAGCCGTCATCATCTCCGTGGTGCCGATCTCCCTGTCTTTGCCAACATACCTTGATTTACCGAACAGGAGACCTTATAGCGAGTACACCCCTGAATGGTCCGCCGTGTTTGAACCACCGCAAACCAATCTGACTGGACCGGGCATCATGCCCCCACCGGGTTGGTCCGTGGCGGAATACAAGGCATTGAATGCCTACAAGGAATGGGTATATTTCTGGATGAATAACCAGAGAGCTGATGGCTCCTATGGGGGTGGTTTCGAAGATGATGTTGAGCTCATCAAGACATTTCCTGTGCTCACTTTCATCACTGGCGATCAAGCCATCAATGAATCCGTGAGTAAGCTTGCAGAAGGCGTGTGGCGGAGCGGGATGATTCAAGATGGATTCACGAATCGAAATCCGTATTTTTCAGATGTGGAGCATATGGCTGAACCCGTGTCATACACCACGCCAATGATGCTGTTACTCCACCCGAATGATGCAAAATGGTTGCAACGGGCTTACGAGACCGCGGTGCATTTCGGGATGGATTGGACCATGGTGAACGAGGTGGGCCATCGACATGTCCGTGGGCATTATTTCAATGCTTATGATTTTGATAGACGTCCTGGACGTGATACCGAGAACGCGGAAAACGGTCGTGCCATCAAGCAGGCGATCATCACTGCTTGGCATGATCACTCTCCCGAGTTAATTAGGTGGTTACATGAATGGGCGACCGCGATGGCACATCACGCAAACCAGACCAGTGATAATCCATCCAACCCTCTATACGGGAAACCTGTTGGTTTCATCCCGAGCGAGATAGATCCCATCACGGATGAAGCGGGATATTACACGGGAAACTGGTACCAAGCCTTCTACAAGCGACTCGGTCACGTCTCCTATGGGTGGACGAAAGGATTCAATGGCGTGCGGCAGCAAGTTGACAGCGTTCTCGCCATAGGTGCATTAACTGGCGATGCCTTCATCCTGGATATGATAGGCAAGATGTTCCAGTATCTCCTGGAAAACCAGACGGTGAATGGCGTGCCGGCAAATGAACCCGATCTCGATGATGACGATGAACTACAGTTTGACGTGAACGGTACGGTACTTTGGGAAGATGCCGCTGAAATGCGCATGCCAAACTCCGCATTGATCTGGCAGAAGGTCACGGGAAATACCAGCTTGAATGCATTGTTGCATGAATGGGGAAAGGCAATGGTGCTTGGCATGAGAGATTCCCTTGGTGAACCTTGGTCTTTCGGAAATATCACCACGGATAATTTTGACCGCGCAACAGCTCGCTATGAGGGAGATGATCCCGAAGCGATGGGTCCCGCGGGATATCTTGCTTGGTGGTACGGGAACAGGACCAACAAGACCTTGGCAGTGCATAGTCTCGAGGGCGTTGCCGAGGACTTGCGCCAGCAATGGCCCGATGTCACGTGGAACGCGGTGAGGGAAAAAGATGACAGGGAAATTATCGGATATACTGATCACAGGGCGCAACGTGTTGAACCGAATGGCGAGATGCTCTCGTGGTTCGCCACGGGTGGTATAGGATCGTGTGAAGCCAGGTATCCATATATGCCAGTCTCTTACGAGAACTCCGATTACAATATCACGCCCTTGGTCGTTGACGAAAATGCCACGCACTTGCATGTCTTGTTCTATAATTTCAACGATATCAACCGCGAGATCACGTTGAATTTCTGGCAGTTGAACAACGGTAATTACACGCTAGCAGGGGGTATCGATGGGGATCTGGATGATACTGCCGATTCCATCGATCAAACTGAAACCTTCACTGTTGGAGGGCGGAATACCAAGGTGAATATCACCCTTCCTCCCCGGGCGGTATATTCCCTCACGGTCACGCCCGATGGTGTTACCATGGTGCCAGATGTTACGCCAGAGCATGAACCAGCGATTTTCAAGGATTTATACAATAGCACGAGAGTAAGAGTGAACGGGAGGTTGTTTGATTCCCACGATTCACCCATGGATACCCGGGCATGGGCATTCTTGAACCGGACTGGGGGTACGGTGCTCGTGTATTTCAAGGCAAAACGTTTCAAGGACGTGAAATTGGTGAATGTCAAGCTATCGGGCGTAGACATTATCAGCGCGGAGGAGATAGACATGTACGATCTATCCGGTGCTCCAGTGAGTGTAAAGGCTGGTGAAGCTAGACGCGTGAGGGTGGATTATTCGCTGCGCGGGATCAAGTTCACGATCGATCCAGGATCGATACCGGTTGATGTTGAAGATATCGCCGTGCAGGTTTCACGACCGTTCTTGGCTCCGGTATCTCTCATTCCCATTGCCACCCTCATCGGGTTAGTGTTCGTCGAATTCTTGCTAATTTTCAGGCGATGGCGTGAAAATTCGGGGGGAAGGTAGTTTCCATCACTGCAAGCCCCCCATGTCATTTTCTTTTACCACGCCCCAATCAATTTTTTTTGGTTATAATGAGGTGATTTTTGCAAAGGATCTAAATATTAATCACTCCCTGAATTCCTAGTAACAATGCAAGCCCATCAGTAGTTTATTAATTTGGGCGATAAAGAAGAATGTAGGTTTGAGCGCATGATCACCTTCAAGAATGCAACACGGATGTGAGCGAATGCGAATTAAAAACAATATACGTTATAGAAACGGCTTTTTAGCAGCCGGTTTTACCTTGGGAACTGGTATCTATGCGATGTTCATCCAGATGTCCTTCCCAAAGATTTTACCTCTCATCTTTGGGGCCGTGGTATTACTGGGTGCCATCTTGATGCGTGATGGCAAGAACGAGCAAACGGGTGGGTTACTAGTACTCGTTGGCTCGCTATTGATGTTCATCATCTTCAAGGACATGGTTTATGCAATATTGAGTAACACCAACTTGGACCTCGGCAGCGAGGAATTGAATTTCGGTGTGTTCGAGCGAGTGATCATCATCGGAACCACCGTGGTTGGTGCAACGTTTGGCTTGATGGCTGGAATTGATGGTATTGCCGGGGAATCCCTGGTGCGGGAGAAATTGCAAAAAATCAAGATCGTCCACGTGACTGCCCTGGTGAATGCGTTATTCACCACGTTTGCAGTCGGATGGTGCGCGATATACCTGTTCGTTGCGAGGCACCCTCTTGAGTCATTGATCTTCTTCCCGGCGTTCGGATTTCTTCTAGCGATATTTTTCATTAACTGGTACGCTATTAATCGTAAGAAGCATATCGGCATGGTGTTCGTGCATAATATCATTTGCGCGGGCTTTTTCGGCTTTCTTACGGTCTTGAATTTCGTGTGGGTCATTGTCGTGGTGCTTAATATATTAAGCAATGCCACGCTCAGGAGCATGACGGGTCCAGAAATCACCTTTTTCCCGAGAATCAGGAAACGTGGCCATGCTCGATTTCCAATCGTTTCCTACGCGGTTATCGGGGGCATGGCATTTGCCTGCGTCCTTCCTTTCATGCTTCCCTGGGAAAAAATCCCCATTACGCAAACCATCCCATCCGGTAACGAGGCGGATATCATGGAGATCAACTGGGCATATGCCTCGGAAATGAAGGGAAATTACGAGTGGATCATCCAACCCGAGATCCTCCAAATGATGCAGGATATCAACGGCAATACCAGTACCACCGGGATCAATATTTCCATCACCGTGCCATTGGTCAGGTACCTATGGGAGAATGCCACCTTGAATTCAACAATCCCGCAGATCTTGGACACGTTAATCAGCGCAGGAATTGTCGTGGACCTGATGCCCATCGTGGATGCAACAATATTCGGTGAACGAGACGAGTACATTCACGATGATAACATAGGCGAGTTTCGAGAAATCTACTACGAGATGAAGGAATGGTTGAATAACTGGTCTAGCACCTACCCGAACGTGACGGAATATCGTGCAATGGTGATCGATCTCGAGAGAACCACCAGCATTGATATCAACGAGCTCCTCCTGAACTGGTGGGGTGGGTCCGACGCGCATATCACGGGTCAGAACGAGCTCATTGATCTCGTTGGAGAGATGAGAGATAATGGTGAAAATGTTGCTGCGGCTTTCTTTGGATTTCACATTTTCGATTTCGCAGATCTTGATGATGCCCAGCAGGAATTCTTCATGATCAGCATCGTGCCACCATCAAATTGGGACTATATTGCCGCAATGATCTACCAATCGGGTGAGGGTTCATTCCTGTCCACGCACGCGTATTGCAATAACATGAATTACCATTTCGGATCCCGGGGCGTGCCGTACACCATCACGACGAGCAGCGATTACAATGACGTGCTCACCCGGCTCAAGATCATGAAGAACTCGGGCTTCGAGAAGATAGGAGCATGGGCAATGCACGAGCTCTTCGCATCAGACAATGAATCAGATCCCTTAAGCTACTTCCCGGGCATGGATGCTCACGATCCCGAACCATGGACCATAGAAAATTTCACCCAGCTGCACATGGACTTGGGTGTTGATGAGGACGTCACCTATGAATTCAACGGGTATAACTCCGAGAACACATATGAGATACTCGCCTTGCTATTGGACATGTGGTTGATCCGCCGTTCCATGTATTCCGGGTGGCCGATCATGGGCAATAGGCTCCCTAACAATTTTACGTTGAAATGGGCAATCATCATCACAGGCTTGGGGGTCATTGCATTCTTCACCTTCTACATCGCGTGGAAGCCATACTACCAGAAGAAGAAGGGGAAAACACGATCCTCGCAATCCAAGGTGACTCCATCCACCGGTTCGAACGGGAATCCCACAATCGAGACATGAATAGCATCAAGTGCATTTCTTTTTTTTTTAAATTCTTTCTCTCATGTATCATGGCCGCCATCGCTTGGAGGATGTCATGGAAAGATGCCACGGCTAAATGCTTCAAATTTTTTCCTTGCGAGATTGAAACCAAGTGGTAAAGCCAAGCTTGACCATTTTAACGAGAGATTGATGAAAAGCGACTCATGTACCATCTTGGATGAAATGCGTTCTAAGCTTGAAGAATATGATTTTCTCTCACGGGAGATGAAACGATATGATGCAAAATCACGTCCCGTGTCACCCACGTTCAAGGGTGTGGAATCAGCATTTGCTTGCGCTCATTGTGGAAAATGCTGTGAGAAATTTGTAATCGGCATTACCATCATCGAGGTCAAGCACCTTCTCACTCACCAGCATTTAGATATACTTGCCATGATACGGCTTGCCGATGATAAACCATATTTCAGGTTCCTGTCGAAACGAGAGTACAGCAATAGCTTGCCATTATTATCACCAGGGTTGAAATCTCGCCTTGGAGCATTGAATCCTTCCTTGGGAGAGCGGGGTGAACGAATGGGGCGGGGCTGCGTGTTCCACGATGCAATGCACCACCATTGTACCATATACCAGCAACGGCCCTTGGAGTGCAAGATCTATCCAATTGGAAATGCGCTGTTGCACCATGGGATCATTTTGTGCCCCCCGGCGGTGAAAAAACGTCTAGATTTATCGAACGAAGACAATAGTGATGGGGTTTGCACCATTGATATTTCCCGAAATCTTGGAATTCTCACTAGCTTGAATTGTAAAGCAGATGCCGATTCGATTTACTTCAACCTTATTCAATCATCTCGTGGTGACCAAGCTAGACTCATCCTGTGCAAGATTGCCTTGCTCCTGCACCATTTTCGCTTATCAAGGGGATGAATCACGAGGGCTTTTGCAGGGAATATTTTTGAACCAATAAACCCAGAGCTAGCATGATGTAAAATGGTAGATCAACCAATAAAAAAGAAACCCACGCCAGGAGAGATCGAGCGCGCCAAGAAGTGGAGCACGTGGGAGAAGGAAGAATCGGAGTTTGACTGGCATTATGATAGCGAGGAAACGTTTTACGTTCTGGAAGGTGAAGTAACCGTCACGTGGGACGGCGGGGAGATCTCGTTTGGAAAGGGTGACCTGGTAACGTTTCCCGAGGGCTTGGATTGCACGTGGCACGTGAAGAAGAAAATACGAAAGCATTACAAGTTCGCCTGATGCACGATTGGGAAGCATGATGCATTCCGTGCGGGAGACGATTATCGTGGGCGAAAAGGATGGAAATGATGGAAAGGAGGGAGGCTTGATGGAACGGATCAGGAAGCGGGTCCGCAAGTACAAGCTTTCCCGCGTCGTAGAGGTTGGAGAACCCGACGTTGAAAAACCCAAGTCATTCAAGTACATCATCATGAATCTCCCGGTGGAAAAGATTTCAGGGGAAAAACTTGCTGAAATGCGGAAGAAGGCAGGATTCATCAGGAACCTGTTAGACATTCGTATTGCCCGCGAAATCGATATACCGGGGTTGCGTGACTTGTACAATGCAGCGTTCTTCCAATGTCCAGATCCTTATCGCCCCATCACCATCGAGGACATGACCAAGATTTTCCACAAAGCCACCATCATCATCGCCAACCTCTACGGGACCGATGCAGGATTCATCATCTTGAAGATAGAGCAACGCTCACCGGATGAGGCCCAGGGAACCGAGGAGACTCCTGTGGCCGCTGATTCCAATTCATTACGAGAGGATGATGTGAGAACAGTTCGGGTTGGTGTGATAGCCGGTATTGCAGTTCTCCCACAGCATCGGAACAAGGGAGTAGCAACCGCCATTGGCTTAAAAGGATGGGAATATCTTTCTGATAAAAATCTCGATTTCCTTCAATGCGAGGTATACGAGGAGAATGAACCCAGTCTCTCTCTCATCACGTGGGTTGGCTTCCGACCTGTTGGAGAGCTGGTTCTCAAAGCCCCATCCGCTGCCGCGATCAATCCATTGGAAAGGATATGATCCTCGTGGGGGA
>WJJB01000513.1 GCA_014729935.1 Candidatus Bathyarchaeota archaeon
ATGTTCGGCGATTTTCTCCAAGCAATAGAGGAAGATGATCCCGGTTTCATCTCGGTTGATGTGGAAGAGGGTCGAAAGAGCATAGAATTGATGCGGGGAATCCTCATGTCCATCATCCTTGAGAAGAAAGTGACCTTCCCACTTCATGACGCTGAGATGTGGCCGAGCCTGGCAAGGACTTATAGGGACCCAATTTTCTACGGGGATTACTGAATTTCTCCCTATTTCATTTTTCGTTAACTAGGGCTGGCGTTGAATGGAAATGCCATACCCTGCATTACGAGATGTGGTTTCTTGGCGGAACTGGTAAAATACGTGCTTTTTCGGTGTTGATATTGATACCAATGGATTTTATCCATGTTCAATGGAACGGAAACGATACAAGCAGCCCGTTCCTTGCAATAGTATCAAGCCCGTGGTTTTCTCCTCTTCCACCAGGAGAATTCCTTGTCGTTTCGATTGCAATAGCGATACAACTCTCTCATGATTTTCCGAACCATGGGATAGGTAAATTCACGCTCTTGCTCGAGTTCGATTGTAGCCTGGACCTCACCATGAACAAGGAATTGGAAGATATATACCACTCGCTTGAAAAGGCTTGCATGGTTCTCCCGTTTTTCAATGTTCACGGCATTGAACTCTTTCGTGCTTATTTGGAATATTGGTTGGCGCGGCGTGGTGATCCGGAGAACATCGCCAACGATGACAAAGGAACGAACCTTTCCACCATCCTTGTATAACCACAATATGTACAAAATCATCACTAACGCAAAAATGATGATGAAAACAACATAAAAACCCATGAAAATCGTGAAACCAATGGGGTTTTCCAGTGGTATCTCCGAGTTGTACATTAACACGGCAATAAGAACGAATAATAGCACCGTGGGAAGAATGCAACAACCCAACATCAATGTTTCGCGAAGTCGAGCATTTTGCGATAGAACGACATCATTGGCAGTGGATTCAACCATTGGTGCACCACAATTGATGCAAAATCTTGTTCCGGGATCATTCAGTTCATCGCAGCTCGTGCACCGTTGCTGCCCCTTGAAACCATTACCATCTTGACTAATTCCATTCATGGGTTGTTCTTTCCTCCATTCGTCCTCACCATCGAATTAAGCTATAAAAATATTTTGTTGGGAATCCACGCGTGAAATCCTGCGTGGTAAGGCATGACGATCAGGTCAAAATCGTCCATATTATCTATATTTTCTTGTGGATAATTCATATCATGCTGTTTTATACCGGGAAAGCTTGATCATGCTCGAAATGATCTCGAAACATGGCATGCCCTCGAGGAAAACGGGTAAATTGATCAATTATTCCCTGCGTGTTGCACTCGCGATAGCTGGTTTCATTTTCATCTTGAACACGGCGTTCTATTTCTTTTACAAGCTACCTATGGACGTGGAATCTCCTTGGTCGAATATCAGCGAGTATAATCTCGATTTCTGGAAGGATAAACCCCTCGAGAAAGGTCCATATTTGAACTGGCAGGATAACACGAGCACAACCATGACGGTGTCGTGGGAAACCGTTAATCCTTGTGACACCATTTTACGGTATGGCATCGAGCCCTCCAATCTAAACCTATCGGTTACGAATGCCAGCATGACCCTGCTGCACCAAGTGAACCTGATGGGTTTGCAGCCAGATACGGTATACTATTACCAAGCAGATTCATCCTCTCCCGGGGAAATACCCACATGGATGGGAGAAATCAAGAAGTTCCGGACCGCGCCAACAAGCTTCACCCCATACAAGTTTGCCATCATCGGTGACCCGCAGCGTGCCAACGAGTATAGCCATGCTAGGACGAATTGGGTGGTCGAGAGAATGGTTCGGAATGAACTTTCAGGGATGGATCACAAGGATAACATTGCATTCTGCCTTGGTCTTGGGGATTACTTTCAATGGAGCAAGTATTCTTGGGAAATACAGCGTTATTTCAATCAAACCAGGTTATTGATGGAGAATGCAAGTTTCATGCCTGCCATCGGCAATCATGATCACGCAAACCAAATAGAATACGTGAATGGCACCGTGGATAATGTTAACGCGTTCAAGAAATATTTTGCATTACCACGGAATGGCCTTGATGTTCCAGGACAGGATCAAGTGGAGGAAGATTATTCCTTCATCTATGCGGGATGTTACTTCCTCACGTTGGACATATCCAGGGGAAACGAGAACATGAGCACGGCAAGAATCCATTGGATCGAGGATAGGCTCACGGAATCCGAAGCCTATCATTGGACATGCGTTTGCTTTCATTATCCATTATATTGCTCCCAACTCGATTATCCTGAATACAGGGCAATCCTCGCACCCATGTTCGAGGCTCACGATGTCGATTGTGTTTTTTACGGGCACCAGCACTACTATGAGCATGCCCACATTAACGGCGTCCATTACTTTGAATCTGGTGGTGCAGGAGGCCACTTGAATGGTATCCATTTCAACAGGTGGTACACCTCCAGGAACATGAGCAGGCAATATCACTACATGCGATTGGCGCTGGAAAGCCCCACCCGAGCCAGGGTGACCTCAATTAGTTCATTTGGCACGATCTTGGACGATTTCATTATAGACAAGGGGGTGTGAAGAAAATGTCCTTTTGGATCACACCCCAATACACCTATCCCGCCTTTCTCATAGCAGCATCCATCGAGATGCTGTATCTTGCGTGCGTCCCGAGAAAAATGCTTGAAAGGGAACAACCTCATCTTGGCATCCAATTCCTAAAAGGATTGGGATCATCTATTCATGGTATCGTATTCTTCATCTTGGTGCTTCAATGGTGGTGCATTATTCATTGCCTCTTTTTCATGCGCCATGACCTCATTATCAATCTGCTTCCTATGATACTCACCGCCATGCTTACTATTGTATCCATTGCAAAGATCATGAAAAATGTGACGATTCACAAGGTGATTAATCATGCCGTGGCGGTTATCATGATTATGGTTGCCCTGAGCGTTTCTACCATCGATTTAATCCAAGTTTTCATGGTAAGGTCACTCATCGTGCTCCTTTCCATCCTGCTCGTGCTTGGGATAACCAGGGCAGTTGCACCCCGGAAGTTCAAGGATTTCTTGGGTAAAACGCTGTACAAGAACAAAAAAATGTACTGTTGGTTTTATCAAGGATGGATAGTGGTCTTGATTCTCGTGGTCGCCATGGCTGATATGCTGCTCCAATTCGATAGCGTGTCCTTGCTCCTTCCAAGAAATCTCTTTGGTTGGACATGATCCCAAACTCCACTCCATCTTTATAATTCTCTTGCCGAGAAGCTCAAGCATTCAAGCGGGCGTAGTTCAAAACAACTGTAACTTACAATTTTTTTTTGGAAATAGAGTCTAACCAGATGAGGTCTAGACGTAAAATTCGAGCTTTTATAAGTAAAATTTCTTAGATTTTTTAGTAAAATTGTGACTATGTTGATTCTTTAGTCTATCTTACATCCCCTCGGATTTTTCCAAAACATTTTCCTAAATTCCTAAGAAAAGTTTTAAGTTACAACAACACGATACCCGTCTTGATCAATGTGTTCAATCCGATGGCAAGGAGCATCAAATATACCATTAATTGGAATTTCCTGGGAGAGATTTTCGAGACCGCGTGATATCCCAGCCTGGTTCCAACATAGATGCATGGAAAACCGAGTAACCACACCCAGATTAGTTCAAACGGGAATAATCCGTTCACAAGATAGACGGTGATGCCGATGAAGGTGAGAGGGAGGGTGGTACTTGAAAAATTTACGACGAATTCCTCGCGTTGGAAATTCCTCGCATCCAGTAATCCAACATTGATCGGACCAGCAGCACCAATCAATCCTCCCAAGAATGCAAACCCGAAATACCCGGGGTAAAAGAACGCTGGATGTATTCGAGGGAGCATGGTATAATCACCAAGTTGCCTTCCCGTTGCCCGTTCCTTGTTTTTTTCAGGTTGGCGTATTTCTTTCCCAAAAAAATCCACGAGAGCATCGCTTTCATTCACTTCTTCGATATCCTTTTGAATTTGCTCTCCATCCTTATTTGCCACAATTGCCTGCCTTCCTGGATTGGATTTCGTCCACGTTCTTAATTTAATCAGGACATAGCTGAGAACGAAGAGTGCAAAAACAAGCTCTATCCATGCGGTATCTAATGCCACGATGAGAAAGGACCCAATGAAAACACCCGGCAAGGAGGCGATATAACTCTTTCCCGTGTACTTCCAGTCAATACATGCTCGATATTTTATCAAGTTGGAAATCCCTGCCCAAACCCCCCATGTCGCACACAATACAATTGCTGATTTCGTGTTCATGAACAAGGAAACTACGGATATGAACACCAAGGCGTTTCCGAACCCGAGGGCCGCCTTCAGGACAATCGAGAGTGTAAGAATTGCCAAGATGAACACTTGCACGTGTATTGCAATCACGGTAGGGGAGAATGCAAGAAACCTCAACAAGGTTTTCATGCCTTATTAGGCAACATGGTAAAATTTTTCACCTGCATTACTTTTTTAAACCACAAGCAAGGACACACCAAGTGTGCAAAAATGGATAAAAGCAATAGCGGGAATCCCGATATTCTCGAAAAATTCAAGAAGGAAAAGCGCACCGTCGATAAACTATACAAGCCCTACAAGGCCTTGAAACGACCGGTGAAGTACGAGATTCCCGGGGAAAAGAAACAACAATTAATCTCGATTTACAGTGAAATAATTAAGGTTCACATCGATGCGTACAGGGAAAAATTCAAGAACCATTTCAGCAGATGCAAAACTCCCATCATCTCGTTCGACGTTGAGGAAATCTTTAATGAAATCATCTGCGTCATGGGTATTCGCATTGCCCCTGATCTTTCATACGAGATATACATGGATGCTCCCACGGGACGACCAGGAAAGAAGCGAACGAAAACTGCCATGAACCACGTGATGAACTGGATCAAGCAGACGAAAGGAACACCCGTCATACTCATCCACGGATTTAACAAGAACGAGACAGCCAGCATCGATATCTTGAAAAAAAAGGGAAAGGTGATAAATACCCAGCTGGAACTCAGGGAAATCATCAAGGAGGGGAACGAGTTCGGTATTGAAAAGGAAAACCTTCATGATTTTCAAGATTGCGTTGGATTTCAAACTCGTGCGTGTACCTTCCTCAAGCATGCGAGAGATTTCCCGGAACTTCCCAAGAAAAAACTCGTGTTCCTATGGCCACATCAAGCAAAGATCTGCATCACCCACGCTTCAAAAGGGGAACCATTCAGGAGATGCACTTTATGCGAGAAACCACAAGATATGTTTCTCTATTGCTTGGAAGATGCATTCACGACCGTGCTGGTACATGTCCTGCATGAAAGCTGGGAATGTCAAGTTATGGCAGAAAAAGCCAAGAGCCAAGCCTGAGAATCATGAACTAGGAATATCTAGCTAAACTGAGGGACCTAATTTTCTAGTGGAACAAGGGAAAAAGAGAACAAAAAGGGTAAAAAAAGATGCTTGACCAGGGGAATATTCCCGGGATCAATTATACTTCTGGCGGGTAACTCAAGCAAGCACGATCTTCAGCTAACTCGCGTTTAACGCCGATCTCGCCCTCGCTACCAGCAACGCCGTACTTGATGACGATCTCGTGCTCACCAGGTTCAAGCGTTTTACCAGAGTAGATGATCACTACCTTCCCGCCAACTGGCACCGTAACACCAGCAGCGTCGGATAGATTATCAATGGTGACGCTTTTATCCTCGTAGCGCAATTCAAGATTCTTGATATCGAAATCTAATTCCTCGCCATCTACCGAAACGCTCAATAACGAATTAATATCATCCACATTCGCCATCTTCGCCAACGCATCTGGGTCTGAGGGGATGTCTGCGGGAATAGAGAGCGGTGAAATCACGTTGATGATATAGAAACCAAACGCATCCGCTTTCCCGTCACCTGATTTATCCACACAGAAGAAAGAGTCCTTTGGAACCATCCTTTTCAAGATGTATTTTGGAATGTAACTCATGAGTGCCACTTTCCTTAATTGTCTTTGTTTCTCTCACGAATCCTTGTGGAGCATGTGCTCAAGCGTTTGCTTTCTCACTGCTCCTTAATGGATCCGTGCGTGTGTTCAATGTGTTCCCAAGCCTATTTAAAATTTCATTTTGATCCGTGAATACTTATGGGAGCCGCAAATCCCGCGATTGCATCAAAAAGGAAGAGGAGTATGGTGTGATGTTCAAGCCAAGGTCCATAAGATGGCTCGCCCATCTTTCCCTGCACGCTTGACCAGTCCATCGTTTTCGAGGTCGGACATTATTTTCCAGATACCGGAATTGGTGAGCTCGAAGCATTTTCGCAGCTCAGGTGTTGCATGTTCCTTGCCCCTGAGCATGTTCAACACGATGCGCTTGATCTCCTCATGATCTATTCCATCATCATCCCCGGCGGTGGTTGCTTCATCATGGCAATTATCATCCATTTCAATTGCAACATTTTCTGCCATGGCTTTCAAGCTTGCCATGTGGGACAATGCTTTCGTGTTCTTCAAGAACAAGCAGATTAGATCCATGCCACGGGTCAAGCCAACCACGCTAAATCCGTCATATACAATTGCTTGCGGGCGGGGTCCACCCTCGTTCCCACCCTTGAATGCCAAATAGGTCGCCATGGCAAATTGGTCGTAATCAAGGGAAACCGGCGATGGATTGATATCACGCTTCCAGCGCATGGTGGGACCCATGATCATGTCAAATCCAATGTTCACGATGCTCGATACATTCTCGCTTATATCAGCGTTCGCCATTTCAATCATCTCCCCCATTCACGTTAACGTGTCGTTTCAGGATCTCGTACATCTTATCCCTGTTGGTTCGATCGGTTGCGACCATGGGATATGCTGGAACGCCGAGAATGTTCGCCACCCGGTCACATGCCATGTGCCCGGGAAGATCTTGCTTGTTGGCAATAGCGATGATGTTGCATTTCTCGTCCTCATTTATCGACCTCGCCCACTTGATCAATTGCTTGGTTTGCAAGATGTTCACGGGTGTTGAATCGGTCACGACGACGATGAGATCCGATCCCATGAAATATTGCTTGTAGAACGGCAAGAATGCTTTCTGCCCGCCAAAATCCCACGCGCACACGGATTGCTTACCGATCTTGATGGATCCACGGTCAAATCCCTGCGTGGGAATGTATTGACCGCTGATATCTTTTCCGGCTATCAACTTGAGCAGCGTCGTTTTCCCGACAGCCGGTGCGCCAAGGAAGCTGCATTTGCTAATATTCATTTTCATGATCACCCACGTACGGTGCATTCGTTGTAGCTGGTGTAATCCCAAGCATACATGAACCTGGGTGATATCAGGATGATACGGTGAGTGACCACTGGGGGGAGATCTAGGCCAATCTAGTGCCCCGGTTCCCTTCAAGCATGAAAATCGCCGTTTCAGCTAGTAGATTCGGGAACGCAACCGGCGATAACTCCCCCCAACGCGTTAAAAAATGCTTTTGAAGGATATTTATTCCATTTTTCTTGCAGAATGCCATGAATTGGGTAATGGTAATGAGTTGGGGCGTGTTTTCTTGTAGGGGATTTGACATGAAGGGATCAAGCTCCAGATTTCCCGAGATCAGGAAAGAAAGGCGATTTCCCCACCAAGAAAGATTTTGGACGCCAACAATGGCATACTTCCCGATTGAAAGCATTTGTTCCAAGATCGATTTTGGTTCATGTAGGTATTGCAAGGTGTGATTGAGGATTACATGATCCATGGAACCCGCTTGAAATCCCTTCAAGCCTTCATTCAAGTCACCTTGATACACATCAAGCCCCTTTCGAATGCATGATTTCACGTTTTCGTGGTCTATCTCTACCCCTTGCCCCCGGGTGTTTTTCTCATCCTTCAATCTCTCGAGCAACCTTCCGCTTCCGCATCCCAAGTCAAGTACAGTTGCATTCCTGGGGATCATTCTTACGATCGTATCATAATCCACCCGTTTTCTCGTGCCTTGCATGAATTTCCATCCCTTTAGTGATCGTCCTTCAAGTTCCGCAAGAAATCGTTTAGTAACTGTCCTTGATGCTCCGTTTCCAGCAGGAAGGCATCATGCCCGTAACTGGATTCTATCTCGCAATACGACACTGGCACGTGCAGGTTTTTAAACACGTGCACGAGTTGTTTCGACTGGTAGCTCGGGAAGAGCCAATCGGAGGTGAAGGATATCACCAGTGCCTTCATGCGCTCCAAGAACGTTTGCCGCATCTTTGTCTTGTTCCAATAGCGGGAATCCGAATTCACGTCGAAATAATCAATGGCTTTCGTCAGGTAAAGATACGAGTTGGCGTCAAACCGCTTCGTGAAGGATGACCCCTTGTAAGACAGGTAACTCTCCACCTCGAACTCCGAACAAAGATGTTGGAATAGCGAGTTGCCATTTTGCACCCGCCTTCCAAATTTTTGACGCATTGATTGGTCGCTTAGATAGGTGATATGGCCGATCATCCTTGCTATGGCTAACCCATCATCTGGTGGCGCACCATCGTCATAATAATGCCCATTTCTCCATCGGGGATCTGCTAGGATTGCACGGCGTCCCACCTCGTTAAAAGCAATGCTCTGGGGTGAGGATTGAGGTGTAGTTGAAATTGGAATTATACCACGCGTCCGCCATGGATATGATAATGCCCAATCAATCGCTTGCATTCCCCCCATGGACCCCCCAATCACTGCAAGGGGTGTGTCAATATCGAGGGAATCCAAGAGCCGTGCTTGGCATCGGACCATGTCATGGATCGTGATGATTGGGAAGTCCAAGCAGTATCGTTTACCTGTGCGTGGATTCAAGGAACTTGGACCCGTTGAACCATAACATGACCCGAGGACATTTGCGCAGATGATGAAATATTGTCCCGTATCGATTGGCCGACCAGGGCCAACCATGAATTCCCACCAACCTGCTTCTCCCCGTCCTGCATCGATATTTTGGGATTTTCGGGTTACATGCGAGTTTCCAGATAAGGCATGGAAGATTAGGATGGCATTCGATGCTTCTGCATCAAGTTCACCAAAGGTTTCGTATGAAAGCTTGAACCTGGGGATGTTCTTCCCACAATCAAGTTCCAAGGGAATACTCGACTTGAATGTTCTTGCATCATTCACGGGAAGCATCATGGCTTGTTGCACCTCGATTCACGCCCGCTGTAATGCCTGATCGATATCTTCGATGATATCTTGCTCGTCTTCAATGCCTATGGACAGCCTGATGTAATCTTGAGTAACGCCAGATGCCACCTGTTCTTCCTTGGTTAATTGCTGGTGGGTCGTGGAAGCGGGATGTATGCAAAGTGATTTCGCATCACCGATATTCGCCAAGTGAGAGAGAAGTGTGACATTTTCGATGAAGTTTTTCCCTGCTTCCATTCCACCCTTGATTCCAAATCCAATCATGGCACCAAATCCACGCCCGCCGAATAATTCCCGGGCGCGATCGTGGGTGGGATGATCTGGTAGACCCGGGAAATTCACCCAGGAAACTTTCGAGTGGTCCTCCAAGAACTCGGCAACAGCTTGTGCATTCTTGCAATGCGCCTTCATGCGAAGTGGTAATGTTTCCATTCCTTGGAGGAAAAGGAACGCGTTGAAGGGGCTCAACGCGGGTCCGAAATCCCGCAATCCCACCACTCGCGCCCTTGCAATGAATGCGGAATTTCCGAATTGTTGGGTGAAAATCATTCCATGGTAAGAAGGATCGGGAGCATTGAGAGATGCGTGCGGTCCTTCATCCCATGGAAAGGTACCCGAATCAACTATCACTCCACCAATTGACGTGCCGTGACCGCCGAGATATTTCGTGGCAGAATGTATGACGATATCGACACCATGGGAGATGGGGCGGCACAGATAAGGAGATGGGACCGTGTTATCAATGATGTATGGAATGCCATGCTCGTGAGCGATTTTCGAGATGCTCGGGATATCGGGTACGCGCAACCTGGGATTACCCAAGGTTTCCGTGTATAGGATCTTGGTTCGCTTGGTAATCGCGTGTTCAAAATTTGCCGGATCTGATTGATCCACGAATTTCACGTGGATGCCTAACCGCTTGAACGTCGAGTTAAGTAACGTGTACGTTCCCCCGTACAAATCACTGGAACTTACTATCTCGTCACCTGATTCCACAATATTGAGAAGGGCGATGGTTTCCGCGGCTTGGCCACTTGCTACCCCAAGGGCTCCCGCGCCACCTTCGAGAAGCGCAACCCGTTTTTCAAACATCCCCGTTGTTGGATTCATTATCCGGGTGTAAATATTACCTTCCTTTTTCAATGCGAATAGGTCAGCAGCGTGTGCGGTATCCTCGAACAGGAACGATGTAGTTTGGTAGATCGGGGGTGCCCTGGCGGAAGCGAACGAGTCCACCGGTTGCCCGCCGTGGAGAGCCAGCGTTGAGAATCTGTAGTCGTGTTTTGGTGTCATAGTATTACTCACAGTAATATTACCAGTAATAATTCAGTGGTGTATTCCTTGAAAGGCTCACGTGCTTTTAATGATTTTGATTGAGGGTGATAACGAAGGATTAAAAAAGGAAAAATTACTCACACTCATGATGAAGAATACCAATGGAACCCAATCAAGGAAATTCTCCCTCCCCACACCACCCGACATGAAAGAACTTCGAGTGGCTAGAGGATTTACCCAATCCCATTTGGCGGATTTATGCGGGTTCAGCCAATCCCTCATTGCCCGAATTGAAAATGGCTCCGTTAACCCGCGGCTTGAAACGGTGCGGGATATTCTCGATATGCTCTACGGGGAATCGAATATCCCAAGCGAAGCACTTGCCAAGGACATCATGACTAGAAGTATCATATCCATCCGCGTTGATCAACCGGTGAAAGCAGCCATTGAACTCTTGCATGATCACGGGATATCACAGCTTCCAGTTCTCGACGAAAATAATGATGTAGTGGGGGCAATCACCGAGAAAAAAATGGTGGAATTCCTTTCCCGAAACGGTTCAAGGGGAACAAGCATCCCCGTGAAAAACATTCACGGCATCCCGTTTCCAACGATCGCCGGTGATGCGCCAATCCATCAGGTGGAAATGCTCCTGAAGCGAAATCCCGCCATCGTGGTTAAGGAAGATGATCAACTCGTGGGTATTATCACAAAGTCAAACCTGTTATCCTTGTACGAGTGATCAAGGTAATCCATTATCCATTTGAAAATGGACCTTAGCTACATTCAATACACTAGCTGCATACTGATACAAGGTTGAGATACCTTGTCCATCCCAGATACAACGTCCATTCAAGGCTTCACGGAACATGGGTTCCTCGCGAACATCGATGGCGAGATTGTTGAAGTCAGGTATGATGACATCACCAGTATACGGATAGAAACCACGAATCAGGGTCCGTTCCTTCCCGATTGCTTCTGGATCGTGGAAACTGAAAGGGTGACGATCACCTTGGAAAATGATGATCCTTCCTTCACCATGTTACTCCCAAAGTTGCAAGACCTTCCAGGGTTCAACAACAAGGCAGTCATCCTAGCCATGGGGAGTGTGGATCATGCAGGTTTCTTGGTATGGGAGAAGGATTAATTAAGGAGGTTACCCTGCAAGCATCCCGAAGGCTTTCCCCATGCAGAAACGTGGAGACATGCAGGAAATTTCACAGCAGGTCCTGTCAGCGTTGCAAGTGCCAAGTGACATCACGAGGCAATCAACCACGTTCATCACGTGCAGGATCAACGATCCCGAATTCACCTTCCAGTGCAACCGCTGCGGTGCTTGTTGCAGGGATAATCTCGCAATAACCGTGACCATCCAAGATATTGCATGCTGGATCGTTCAAGAGCAATATCACGTGCTCCCGATGATCATTTTTTACCCTCATGAAGGCATGCACGATGAAAAGGTACAAGATCGCCTCTTCTTCATGATAAATAAGGAGGAATACTCGAAAAGGAAGGAAAATTTTTCCCCTGCATTGATAGAATGCCTTGAAAGCATCAATCCCTCTCTTTGTGACTCTAAAAATGGTGATGACGGGAAAGATTGCGTATGGTTTAATCCAAGAACAAGAGGTTGCACCATCCACGGGAACCAGCCTTTCATATGCAAGGCATTTCCCTACCAGCATGCATGCGAGGTATTCATACACGGCAGAAGGAAATTACACAATCCGAACATCTTTTATGACGAGTGCCCAACAGCCTGCTTCGCCTCGGGAAAAACCATCAAGCAAGCGTGTGCTTCCAACGCCATCAAGGAGTTGCATGCAAGCAAGCATGGCATCATGGTATACTTCAAGATGGCTTTCAATAACGAATCAACTGGACGAACGTGGGAGAGCATCTTGGAACCATTCAGGAAAGCCCATGAGTTATTCTTGGAAATGGGGGCAAGGTTCCACGTGAATCGATCTTTATGAAGTCACAACGCGTTCACGCCATAACTTCATGGAAAATGATCACGTGGCAACTTGGATTTCGAATGGGGGGCTCACGCCGCCTCCATCCACCAACCAATGCACGGTTTCCAATTCATCCTGCGCCTGCATGTACCTTTAAGGGCTTTAGCCGCCATTAGTAAGGTTCAAACTCACTCGGTCCTTTGAGGAACACGGGAGTTCAATGTTTGAAACGACAATACCCGCGATCCAAGATGCAACGGTCCAACCATCGAAGGTGATCAACCTTCCGAAGGATCATGCAGGCCACTGGCTTGTTACCGGCGATGTTGATGGTGATGGCGAAATCGAGTTAGTATCTGCCAGGAACGAGCATCAAGCAATCACCGCAGCCTGTGCCTGCAAACTTGACGGAAGCGTGCTTTGGACATGGGGTGAAAAAGGACGTGGATCAAGAACATTATTCCATGATTTGCCATTGCAAGTTCATGATATTAATGAAAATGGAAAAATGGATGTTTTCCTTAGTACTAGGGATGGTATCATCATTCTCGATGGTGAAAATGGCAAGGAGGTGGTAAAACATCCCTTACCCCCCGGCTTGAAAGTATCAGACTGCATCACTTTCACCAACATGAGCTCGAAGGATGGGGAACCATCGGACATGATCATCAAGAGCAGGTATGACAAAATCTGGGTGTTCACTTCGGATTGGGAAGAATTATGGAGTTGGCCGCCCGGACAGCAACGCTTGAGTGGTATGTTGAAAACCTGCCACCATCCCGAGCCGTTTGACTTGGACTATGATGGCCGGGACGAGATACTCGGTGGGAATATCATGCTGGATAATGACGGTTCAGAGCTATGGATGATAGATTCCCCCGAGATGCGTTCCAGGGGACACTTGGATGCCTTGCGACTCGTCCACTTGAATGTTGATCCCGAACGAACCCGGCTGGCAGCAAGTTATTGTGGTGCGGATTGTTTCGCGTTACTCGATGGCACGGGGCGGGTTATCTGGAAAAAGACTGGAGAACATTACGAGAGCATAGACGTGGGAAAAATGGTCCGTGATGGTCGCGAAGAGGTGGTATTCTTCGTTGATTGCGACCACCTTCCACGGGGAAAAAGCAAGGCTTACTTGTTCTCTGAAAAAGGTGACCCCCTTGGCTTGGTTAACCTGTACTATGGCAGGCAGCACCGCATGGTAGATTGGACTGGAGATGGTGGGAGCGATATTGTTCTTGGAAATTCGAGAACTATCTTGGATTCCAAGGGGAACGTGATAGACATCCTTGGCATGGGTGAAAAGGAACGGGAAATTCTTGCAAGGCAAATGGCGGGTAATCAAGAACCATATGTTTCAATTGTTGACGTGAACGGTAACGATGCTGGTGATATTATATTGCATACATTGGACCAAGCCATCATTCACGAGAATCCAAATCCCGTGAAAGTTACCACGGGAACGAAAGGGAAGCCATTCAGGGACGAGAAAAATTTCACGTTCTATTAAAACATTATATGGGATGAGATGGTGCTTCACGTATGGAAAGTACCCATCCTAATATCATTCTCATCATGGTGGAGTCGTGGGATGGCAGGATCATGGGATGCCTTGGAAATCCCGCGTTGAAGGATGTCACGCCAAATATCGACGCACTCGCGAGGAACGGCGCTAATTTTTCCAATAATTACACTTCCCATCCGATATGCTGTCCAGCCCGTGCAAACATGTGGTCTGGACAATACACGTTCAGGTGCAAGAGCTGGAATAATCACAAGGGTTTGGAACCAGGGACTCCAATCCTACCGGATCTTCTCGTGAGCCGCGGGGGATACAGGCTCGCGGCAAGAAGGAAGCCACGCATCGGGATTGGCAAGCATGATTACCTGTCCGGGGGCCACAGCCAGCAAAACCGGGTCACCGCGTGGACGGGATGCGCCAACATCCAGCTGCCGTCCTACATGCAAAAGGAACCCATGGTGAAAAGGAATGGAGGCGAGAAATATCATGAAAAGGATTGGCACAGGGCGAAAAAAGCCATCAAGTTCCTGAAAAAACAGGCAAGGAGGCAGGAAAAGGGGAAAACCGATCCATTCTTCCTGTACTTGAGCTTGACGACCCCGCATCCACGGTTCAGGACATCAGATCACTGGCTCTCGAAAGTGAATGTTGATGCCATTCAAATTCCTCCAAGGGATGAAGAAGTCCATCCCGTCTTCCAGTACCAGCGTATATCGAAAGATTGGCGACACGGCTTTTCACCACAAGCAGTGCGGAATACCAGGGCAATTTATTATGCAATGGTGGCGGAAACAGATGCAGTTATGGGTACTGTAATTGATGCCGTGGTAGGCCTGGGCTTGGAAGAGAATACCATCATCATTATCACCGCCGATCATGGCGAGAATAACATGGAACATCGCCTGTTCTACAAAATGAACATGTATGAATCAGCATCCAGGGTTCCACTCGTGATTGCTGGACCTGGCGTGAAACGTGGGCAGGTATGCAATCAGTTCACATCCACGGTCGACCTATATCCCACTATCTTGGATATGGCAGGAATTCCCGTGCAAGAGGTACCAAGGGTCTTGGATGGCCTGTCCATCGTCCCGATCATCAACGGAAACCACGATCAGTGGAGGGACCACGCATTTTCCATGTATACTGGCACGGCCGCCAACACGTCCATGTTCATGATCCGTAGCGGGAAGTGGAAATACATCGCATATCCGGGATTCAAGCCACAATTGTTTAACTTGGAATCCGATCCTTGGGAAATTCATGATCTTACAAGCTCAAGTGGAGATATAACCAAGGAATTGGATGAAAAACTTCGATGTATAGTTGATTATGACCAAGTACATCGTGAATGGCAGGCATATTGCAGGAAAGGTTTCATTGAATGGCGAGAGGCGGTCCGGGAGAAACCCGTGCGATTATTTGAATACGGTGCACGCATTTTGAAAGCTGACTACGAGCATGTCATGAAAAACACGTACAAGGGTTGGGCACCTGAACATTCCACCCAGCTTGAACGGTGGTTACAAGGTGCTGGACCGGCATCTAACGATGAGGAGCCATGAAGAAAAATGCCATATACTTTTACCCGTTTTCCGCCAGAAAGCCACGTCCTTTAGTTTAGCAGTATCGGGGGAACTTGATAATTATCATCGACCACATTTTAATCCGGCTCCGACTAATATCTCGCTTCCCATTTCAAGC
>WJJB01000514.1 GCA_014729935.1 Candidatus Bathyarchaeota archaeon
AATCCGTGGTTCCGGAGATTTCAAGGAAACCGTGGTTCTCTCCGTTCCCGTCGATGCATTGACTGACATCAGGTGGGGAAATCTCCGGTTCCATTTCAATCCTTCGCATCGAGCACATCAAATTCCCCCGTTACTGCTAAAGGGGAGGTTTTTCTCTCGCAAGACGGATAAATTGATACTTTGGAGTTTCATGGATATTTCTAAACTAAAGGACGTGGCTTCCTGGTGGAAACGGGTAAATACTTTGAAGGATGAAATGTACGGTTTCCCGGATTCTTATAGGGAATAACATGACTTCCATCCCATCCATGCAAAATGTTTTTCGTGTTATGATTTGCAGTAATCAAGAATTAATACAACTCTTGCTTCCTCTACTGCAAGAATCACGAGATGACCTAGATCATGAGTCACGATGAGAAAACGGACGGAGAAGGCTTGAAAACGAGCCCCACGCTGGACCGGCGGAAGCAACAAATGGAATTACAGCGGAAAATCGAAGAAAAGATGAAGCGCATCAAGCACAAGATCGCCATCATTTCGGGAAAGGGTGGAGTGGGAAAGACCACGATTGCGGCGAATCTTGCTATCAAGTTTGCAGAGACGGGATCGTCGACTGGTGCCCTGGACGTGGATATCACGGGTCCCAACATGCACAAGCTATTGGGTATCAGGAATCGCCCGCAAGTTGACCCCGTTACCAAGGAAATCATTCCCGTGAATGGCCCATTAAATATCAAGGTGATGTCCACCGCGTTCCTGCTGGAATCCGATTACACGCCTGTCATATGGCGTGGTCCCATGAAGATGGGTGCGGTACGGGAATATCTTGGAACGGTGAACTGGGGGGACTTGGAATACCTTGTGATTGATCTTCCACCTGGAACTGGAGATGAGACCTTGGATATCATGCAACTGGTGAAACCGTTGGATGGTGTGGTAGTTGTGTCCACATCTCAAGAAATGAGCTTGATTGACGTTGCCAAGACAATCAACATGTCCAGGAAAATGCAAGTACCTGTGCTTGGTATTGTTGAGAACATGAGCACTTTCGTGTGCCCGTCATGTGGGAAGGAAACCCAAGTATTCGGCAGGAAAAACGGCGTGGAGGAGCTTGCAAGTGAGTTGGAAGTTCCATTTCTCGGATCGATACCCATGGAACCCGATTTCGTTCAGCAAGCCAGCGAGAGCATACCTGTAATCATCCAAAAAGCAGAATCAAAGGCAAAGACCGCGTTCAATGAAATGTTCAAGAGCTTGATTGGTGAAATGCTGGAATAATTCTAAATTTCAGGCTCCCAGTATCATTTCCCTTGCAGTCATTGCGGAGGAGATGAGTGCCAACCTGGCATCAAGTTGCGTCGGCGCCATGGCGATGAGAATGAGGTCTCCTTGCGTGTATTGAAAGATTTCATGCAACCTGACCCACTCTTTCTTGAATAACTTTTGCAAGTCCAAGTTTTCGGCAGACAAGAATTTCAGCGAGTTTTGCGCAGTTGCCACTATGCTAATCAAGCCGGTTCCACCGTTTTCCAAGGCAACTGTCCTGAGCTCCAATGGATCGAGTTCAAGGGTGGCTTGGCAGGAGCCCGGTGGCAGGCTCACGCATCCAATGGCGTTGAATTTCTCACCAATCATGAAATTATCAAAGACCGGGAGGTGGCTTATCAAGGTAAATTCTTGTTTGATGTCATCGACCAGCTTGTTTCCTTTGTCGGTAAGATGATGTGCCTTTCGAGGCATGGCAGCAATGTATCCAAGCTCGTTCTTCAAGCGCCTCATGAACGTTTGAAGTGAACCCATGCCCAAATCTAGCATGCGGCCGAGTCGCAATCGCCCGAGTTTCCCGTGAATATCAAATAACAGGAGAGCATATAACACGTGAGCCAAGCTGAATGCAGCCCTCACCTTATCACGGGGTATGGTGCCCCCGTACTCTGCCTTCAGTCTTAGCATGGGTGAAATTAATGAACCATGCAAATAAAGAAATGTGGAAACGTCCCATGGTGGAACGGGGATAGTTTTAAAATAGTTCATTTTCCTGTCTAGCGTGCAGTTTATTTAATAAGGACAATTTTTGTAGCTCAAGGTATGTACAAGGTTGTACAAGGTAGCTCAAACTATGTCTCACGTGCCAAAATTACTTCTCATGAAAATGGTGGAAAATTGATCAAACATGAAAAATGAAGAGGAAATGAATCTCCGGGTAGCGGAGATTAATAAGCAGAGCGCTGGACGTGGCTTGTGTTCCGCAGGACGGCACATCCAAAAGAAGCTTAACTTGAAGGCAGGAGAAATCTTGGAAATTGAGGGAAAGAAGAAGACTGGATGCATCTTTTTCCCGAATTCCGAGGACGAGGGTAAGCAAATCATCAGGATCGACGGTCTCGTGCGCTTAAACGCCGGCACCGGGTTGGGTGAAGTGGTTAAGGTTCGAAAGGCGAAAACGGTGTCTGCCAAGAAAATCGTTTTAGCTCCAACTAATGCTAAAGTTACCATCACCCAGAAAAAAATCAGGGACATGCTCATGAACCGGCCCGTCATGAAGGGAGATTACATCTCACTCATGAACGTGTCCATCCCGTCCAACCGGCCCGAATTCGATTCAGATGATGACATGATCCAGAACCTGCAGGATATATTTGGTGGCAGGAGACGACGTACCTATACGATGGGCGAGCTTCGCTTGCTCGTCTTGGAGACGCAACCATCTGGCGAGATCACCCAGATAGTCCCTGGGACAAACATCGAGATCAAGGAGGGCGCGGTTCAGGTTAGATCTAGCACCACGACCTACGATGATATCGGTGGCCTTAGTGATGTGATACTGAGAGTTAGGGAGATGGTAGAGCTGCCACTCAAGCATCCGGAACTCTTCGAGCGCCTTGGTATCGATCCCCCCAAGGGAATCCTGTTGCACGGGCCGCCAGGATGCGGTAAAACCTTGCTAGCAAAAGCGGTTGCAAGTGAATCAGATGCATATTTCATCACCATCAATGGTCCCGAGATCATGAGCAAGTTTTACGGTGCTTCCGAGAGCAGGTTACGGAAGATCTTCAAGCGAGCCGAGGAAAACGCACCAAGCATTATATTTATTGATGAGATAGATTCCATTGCTCCAAAACGAGAGGATGTGGGAGGAGAGGTTGAGCGACGTGTTGTCGCCCAATTGCTTGCCCTCATGGACGGATTGCAAGACCGTGGCAAGGTGATATTGATCGGCGCGACCAACCGGGTGAATTCCATCGATCCTGCACTCCGAAGACCTGGACGTTTTGATCGTGAAATTGAAATATCCGTTCCCGACGTGGATGGCAGGTACGAGGTGCTCCAAATTCACACGCGTGCGATGCCCCTATCTCCAGACGTGGATTTGAAGAAGATAGCCAACGTCACCCATGGTTTCGTGGGAGCAGATCTTGCCGCGTTATGCAGGGAAGCAGCCATGCATGCACTTCGGAAGATTTTGCCGAAAGTCCAGCTTGATCAACCCATTCCAGATGAGATACTATTCGATCTCCGTGTAACCAAGGAAGAATTCGATGCAGCATTGAATAACGTGGAGGCAAGCGCCATGCGCGAAGTACTCATCGAGATACCAAACGTGAATTGGACGGACGTCGGCGGATACGAGGAAGTCAAGGAAATATTGCGCGATGCCATCGAACTCCCGCTCAAGAATCCGGGGATTTTCGAACGTGCTGGAATCAGGGAGCCTGCAGGTGTGCTCTTGTATGGTCCCCCCGGATGCGGGAAAACCCTGCTCGCACAGGCTGTTGCCAACGAAAGCGAGGCAAATTTCATCTCCATCAAGGGTCCCGAACTTTTCTCGAAATACGTGGGTGAGACCGAGAGAGCCGTTCGTGAGGTATTCAGGAAGGCAAGAACAGCAGCTCCCGCCATTATCTATTTCGATGAACTCGATGCGATCGCTCCCATGCGTGGTCGTGAATTTGGAAGCCAGGTGTACGAGAGCATCGTGAATCAAATCCTCGCGGAAATGGATGGGATTGAATCTAGAAAGAGAATTGTCATCGTGGGAGCAACGAATCGTCCGGATATCATCGATCCTGCACTTCTTCGGCCGGGGCGTTTTGATAACGTGATCTTGGTGGGGGCTCCCGATTTGGAAACTCGAAGGAAGATACTGGAGATTCACACGCAGGATATGCCACTGGAGAAGGATGCCATCGAGTTCCTCGATACCATTGCCAAGCAATCCGAGATGTTTTCAGGCGCGGACTTGGAAAACGTGACCAGGGAAGCAGGCATGAGGGCGATTCATGAGGATGGAGATGATTTTTCCGTGGTGAAGCGAAGGCACTTGGAGGCGGCTTTTGACGATGCGATACCATCACTCACCGACAAGATCATCGAGAACTACAAGAAAATGTCCAACCGTATCAAGAAAAGGAAAATCAACTTGAGCCCGGACTTTTTCTCTTGATCTCATTTCAATCCTGGGAGTAATGCGCCCTAAAACCGGTGCAGCAATTCATTGTAGCAAATATCTTTCAATAATTCCCTTTTTTTCACCGTGGAGAATGACTTGATTTCAAGCTCCCGTTGCATCGCCTCTTGTTGTGTTGGAAAGGACTGGAAGAATACGAGCTTGCATTTTTTACCCCTGGTGTGCCTTGCTCCTTTCCCACTGACATGTTCCTCCACCCGGCGTTCCAAGTTGTTGGTGTACCCCGTGTAAAGGGTTACATGGTCATGTTTACTCTTGCATTCCAAGATGTACACGAAAAAAATTCCGTCGGTTCCCCCGTTTGTTGTTCGTTTTCATAAATAACGTAAAATCATACCAGAAGCATCTTTCAAATTGTAACACCATATGTTTTATCAATAAAGGTTTCTTTAGTTAATGACACTGCATCCATTCTTCTTCAAATCCTTTAGCCATTGCTTACTCGCGTCGGGGAGAGACATTAGATTGTTATCAATCAACCATAGTTTTTGTAGCGATTTGAGGTTACCTATCGTCTCGGGGAGAGAGGTTAGCTGGTTATCATTTAACCGTAGAGTTTGCAAAGATGTCAAATTGGCTATCGACTCGGGGAGAGACGTCAACTGGTTACCATATAGACCTAGCTCTTTGAGTGATGTCAGGTTGCCTATCGTCTCTGGGAGAGAGGTTAAGCTATTAAAACCTAAATCCAACGTTTGAAGGGATTTCAAGTCCCCTATCCTCTCGGGGAGAGAGGATAACTTGTTGTTTCCCAAATACAGGTAAGTGAGCGAACTAAGGTTGCCTATCGTGTCGGGGAGAGAGGTTAATTC
>WJJB01000515.1 GCA_014729935.1 Candidatus Bathyarchaeota archaeon
AATCCGTGGTTCCGGAGATTTCAAGGAAACCGTGGTTCTCTCCGTTCCCGTCGATGCATTGACTGACATCAGGTGGGGAAATCTCCGGTTCCATTTCAATCCTTCGCATCGAGCACATCAAATTCCCCCGTTACTGCTAAACTAAAGGACGTGGCTTTCTGGCGGAAAACGGGTAAATTTTGAAAAAAAAGTTGGCAAGTAGTCATTTAGTTCAGGGAGAACTCTGTACCACACTGGTTGCACACTCCCTTCTTGCCATAAATTGGAGCCCCTTGATGGTAATAAATCACCTTGGTCTTGTCCTCGTGCTTGGTGAAATTAAGCGAATTGCAATTGGGACAAGTAATCCGCTTCGTCCCATTTTCTTGCTCCTCCTTTGTTTCCACAGATTCATTGGGTTTTTTCTTAGCGTGTTCTTTCCCAGGGTTCAGTAATTTCTTGATCTGGAGAATTGTCTCCTCGACCAAGTTCAATTTCTTCATGATTTCGTCTGTTTCGATGTCCATGATGTATCAAATCCGGAATGGATGTAGCTTGATGACTTGACGAATCCCACATTCGTCACTCTTACTAATCGATTCGAAAACTAATAAATAATGCCATGGTGGCCGTCAATCTTACCAGATCCACCGCGTGCATGTTCTCTCGAGCACCTGCCATAACTGGTATGGGCTACCCGTGCAATCCATCTATTTCGTGGACCAAGTTGAACAAAACTTCTTTCATTTTCACGACAGCCCTCTTGTCGATATTATCCAAGGTATCGTTTCTGGTGTGATAATTGGAGGCAGGCCCGGGGTCTTGAGCTGCCAAGGTGACAACCTTGATCCCGGCACGACTAAACGATGCACCATCCGTGCTCCCTGCGGGAGTTTTGATGAAATCGTGTTTTATTCCTGCATCACTCATGGCTTTCCCAGCCAGGTCGCATGTCTTTCCGTCATATGACGAACCAAGCCACGCATCACCAGTGACCACGTGAAAATGATCGAAATCGGATATTCCATCGACGCATATCACGTGCACGTTTCCCGCCAAGAGATCTTGGCGATGTTCTTTCACGAATGCTTCCGATCCTTTCAATCCCGCCTCCTCGCTACCGAATGCTGCTAGGATGATTCGCGAATTACTTGGGTTCCAATCTGGGTTCTCCTTGAATGCCCTCGCTAACCATAGCATGATAGCAATGCCCATTAAATCATCCATGGCTCCAGGCGATGCCTTTTCTTTATCCCACGTGATATACCGAGCAATGAAGATGAAGCCAGGTAATAAAAGCAGGAAGAAGAGGTCAATCCACGTGGGCATGTAGATCATCCAATCCTTTTGGATCAAGATTTTAATTATGCAAATAAGAAGTAAACCCCCTGCACCGGCAACCCCGTAGATGATCTTCATCCTGCTGAGGTGTGGCCTCCTTGCAAAGAGCGGGGAATGCCATGAACTATCCAAGTGACCGTTCAGGATGATGGTGGTCCCGTAATCACGTGTAGCGGATTTTAATATGCCGTGCAAGTTTTGTGATTGCCTTGAGGGGAACATGAAATCAAACCAACCTTGGTACTTGAAAATTTGCACCAACGCGAAAAACAACCACCAGCCAACCCATATTATGGCAAGGAGGGGAATGAAGATACCCAACGGGATGCCGGTAAAGATAAGCAGGTAGCCCAAGACGGGTATAAAGCCAATCGATGCCTTTGGATGCACGGTGAAGGTTTCAACCGATACCGCTCCATCGCATGCATCTTCCATCTCGTTCTTGATCAACATTGCCGCTTCCCTTTCTTCTGGCGATCCAGGAAGCCGGGGTCCCACCTTATCGATGACGTCCTGCACGAAGCGATATTCATAGCTGCAGTCATCGAAATCTGGCCTTTCCATCATGATTCACTAATATTAACCCACGCACATCCATAAAAAAGGTAACTCATGTTTTTTAGGAATGAAGAGCGATCTTGGTGTATAGGATTGATTCGAGTAAGTTGGTGCTAAATCATGGCAGTGAAAAGTTTCCTGCAGGAGAAGGCGGGGTGGCTCGCCATCACCGGGGCTTCATGCATCCTTTCAGGCTTCATCATTTCTGCCGTGTTCTTCATTGGTTCTGCTGGTGAGGGATATTCGATCTTGAACCATTTCATTTCGGAACTTGGAGTGCCAAGCATATCTCCGATGGCTATAGCCTTCAATGTAGGATTGATCATAGGTGCGCCGTTGTTTATCCCCTTGGTGGTATCCCTCGGAAAGCACATGTCCACGAAACTCGGTATGTTCTTCGGTATTGGTTCCTCTATATCAGGGGGACTAGTTGGTGTATTTCCTGCAACTGAAAAGTTGCTGCCCATTCATGCAGTCGTTGCATTCTCATTTTTCATAGGTGGCATGCTCACGGTATTGGTTTTCACTCTCGTGATAGTTCGGGAGCACCGTCGACAGCACAGCATCCTGTTCCCTCGTTCCGTTGCCCTGATAGGATTCGTGCCAATCATGATATTCGGGGGGTTCTTGTTCATTTCCTTCTCGGGCATGGTGAACTTTTCAAATTTCTCTTTAGAATCCTTCACCCGCCCACCATTTTGGGGTGTGGCATTCCTGGAATGGCTATCGGTTCTATCTATTATAGGTTGGATCGTGATTTCTGCCACCCATGCCACCAGGATAGCTGTTCATGAATGAATCGCCTGTGTGGGGATTGAACCTTACTTGCAACCGAGGTTTGAGTTAGAGAAAGGACCCACACCTTGCATTCCAAGTGAAAGACCAGCAGCTGAACTGAAGTTGTAAAGGCGGGTCTTCTTTCGCAAGAAAGATAAAGCAGGAAGCCTCCTTGATATCATGGTTGACGATAAAGCCTTAATTTCGCAAAATCAGCAGCATGAATTGGACGAAGTGGAATATCGTGCGTTCGTGAACCAACATGGAGAACCATGCCCATCCCCGAAACAGCTTGCATGGCAAGACATGGAGCTTGGTATGTTCATTCATTTTGGCATCAATACCTTCCATGACTTGGAATGGAGTGATGGCACTCTCGATCCTGCCACCTTCAACCCCGTTCAACTGGATTGCAATCAATGGATTGCTACAGCACGGGATCTTGGTGCACGGTATGCCGTGTTGACCGTGAAACATCATGATGGGTTTTGCCTGTGGCAAACCGAGACAACAGATTACTCGGTCCAGAACAGTCCATGGAAGGATGGAAAGGGAGACGTGGTTCGTGAATTCATCGATGCATGCAAGCTTGCTGGGATGAATGCAGGCTTGTATCTTTCACCGTGGGATAGGCACGAACCGTGTTATCCTGACAAGGAGGCATATGATGACTTCTATATCAACCAACTTTCGGAACTGCTCACTGGATACAATGCCGATCTCACCGAATTATGGTTCGATGGTGCTGGTTCTGCAGGCAGGGAATATGATTGGGAGCGCATCATCAAGATCTGCCGGAAATACCAGCCTGGAGCCGTAATCTTCAACATGGGGCAGCCAGATATCCGCTGGGCTGGAAATGAAAACGGCATTGCTCCATATCCACTGTGGAACATGGTCCACAAACGTGAACATGGCGGGGTGAAGGAAAGCAGGCATGGTTACACGTGGATGCCCGCAGAAGCTAACAAGCCCATCCGATATCACACGTGGTTTTACAACTCGGGAAACGAGTATGCTTTAAGCCCAGTTGAAGAATTGATGAAATGTTACATCATGAGCGTGGGACGCGGAGCGAACCTATTACTGAATATAGCACCTGGAAGGGATGGATTAATTCCAAGTGCAGACCGTGCTGTTGCAAGGGAATTTGGTAGCACGATGAGAGCGCTTTTTGATAAACCATTGAACATTGCTTCAGGAAATGCCTCCCGGGTTACACTAGAGTTCAAAAATCCTACTCTGATTAATTGCATCGAGATCCACGAGAATCTAAGCAAGGGCCAACGGGTAAAAGCATTCAAGGTGACATCTGGGGGAGGAGGGACGAAAGAAATCCTCGTGGAAGGATTAACCGTGGGGCATCGCAAGATTGACCTGATACCAGAGACAACTGTTTCCACTCTCACCTTAGAGATGGACTCCATCATGGGCATTCCGTCCATAAAATCTTTTGCTGCACATTATGACCCTGAATTTGGAATACTTCGAGAATACATCGAAGACTAATTCAACCACTAGATCACCCTTGAAATTTTTTTAAACCCGGCGGTAGATTATGAGATATTCAAGCTCCGGCGGTAAACATGATGTCAAATCCGGGATTGCCCAAAGACGATATTGACAAGGTGCTTTCGATCGCGCGTGAGATTATCGAAAGCGGTGCCGTCTTGAATATCAGGAAATTAATCCGGGTAGCAACTCGCGAGCTAAGATTCACCCGGAAGTACTTGAGTCGCATCTTGGACTTCTTGCTAGGGAATCGTATCTTGGTCGAGGGAACCACGTTCACCCGGAATACTGTTCTTGAAAATGGATTCCGCAGGATCATCATGGAAATGGTTGAAAGGGAACGAGTCGTGAATTTTTCTTTCCTGCGAGAAGAATTAGGCAAGACATGTAGCCAAGAAATTTTCAGCTCCGGACAATTGCTATGGCACTTGAACTTGTTGCTGAAATTCAAGCACTTGAAGCGGGTGAAGTTGGGAAAGAAAACCCTCTTCGCATGCAGTAGCCTTGGGGATGGATTCATCAAGGCATCCTTCCTGCTTCGTGATCCCATCATTGTCGACCTTGCAAGTATATTGCAAGAAAACAAAGAAATCACGAAAGCTGAATTAGTAAAAGCGGTAAAATCCAACCGTGATAAGGTTTACTATCGCTTGAAGGTGCTGCAAAACGAAGGATTTATATCAACGACCCCGGGGAGTAAAAGCGAGCAAGTTTCGATGTCGGCTATCTTGCATGAAGCACTTTTGCATCTACTGAGAGAACAAGAAAGAGGGAAGGAGGAGAAATCATGAGTTTCAATTTGTCCACAGAAGGGATTTTTGACACCATCATCGGAACGGCACAGGTTCTTGCCATCATTCATGCCTTGGTGAAAACAAGACAGGTGAAATCACCATCCCTCAAGCTTATACTTGCAGGATGGATGATGTTTGCCATGATCTTCCTGCTTGAAGCAGTTTCGTTTTTTTTCACCAGCTTGATTCTCCACGGGATAGCATCAATGATGCAATATTATTCCTCGCTCGCGTGGACCGTGGCATTGAATCTTAATAAACGGCAAAGCCCGTATTCACTTTCATTACTGATATTGGTCGCATTTGGCACGTTGCTCCATGTATCAGCCATATTACCGGGCGCTATCACGGTAGAAGAAGAGCTTGGCCAAATAAGCGTGGTGTGGAATGGACCCTTTGAAATCATGGGCCACATGTCTTACTTGTTCTTGGCGGTTATCATCATCGCATGGGGCTACCAGGCGTGGAAGTACGCACCCCTTGGTTTGAAGAAAGATGCGTTGCATTTCTTCCTCGTGTGCCTGATCTTGCCACTTGGAGCCACCTCCTTGAATGTCTTCACGCTCATGATTCCCATCTTGGTATATCTTGCAGACCTCTTGGCAGTTGCTTGCAGCTTATTATTCTTATTGATCATCGTGCGCGAGCCGAAGATATTTTTTATCTTGCCGTTTCACTTGTATAGTATTACCGTTTGGGACATGGAGGGAAATTTATTGTACTCTTACGAATGGCAACGAAAGGGAAACTTGCTGAACATCAAGGAGGGCAGGAACCGGGTGATCGGGTTACTTGCAAAAGTTTTCATCATGCCAAGTGGCTCAGTCAGGATATCCTCCCCCCGAGGGAAGTTCCTGATGGCCCGGGGAAATGATTTCGTCACGATTCTTCACGTTTCCAAGATTTCTCGCATCCTGACCAAGGCAGCCATGAATTTCAATGAAGATTTTGGTAATATATATCGTGAGGGGAGCTTCCTCATGGATGGCGCGAAACATCTTGAATTAGCCATCCACGAGTTTTTATCATCCCATTTCGCCAATATACCTTCCCGTATGATTGATGATGCAAATACTTCTCTCATTCTCGGGAAATCAAAGCATAAATTGGATGAGACGCAAGTAAGTGCCCTTAAAGACCATCTTGGGGAGGACGAATTCAACCACGTCGTTAAAGCAACATCCCGGGTGCCTGGATTGAACATCAACGACTTGATTGAGTTATGCAAGGATATCGAGGATGACTTAAACGATGTGAGCGGAAAGAAGGAATATTGAATTTAATACATGGTTGAATCCCTGTTTTCCAATCACGCCATGGGACCACGATAAATCTTGAAAGATGCCACTTAAGTGTGGTTTTAGATTCACTTTACCGCCAGGGAATCTGCAATCATCGATTTAGCATGCATCTCAAGATTTAAATTCACCAAATGAAGAGTAAAAGGGCACCTCGATTAGGTGGATAGATTATGAAGAGCGAAAAGGAATCATGCATGATCTTGGTAGGATTACTCTTGTTTTTGCCAACATTGCAAGGAATCACCTCCTTCTTGCAAGATAATTCCGTTGAAACGTTGGATTTGAAAAAGCAACACTCTCCCATTTCACCATCTGGCGTAGATTTTGAAGAAATGGACTCTGATGATTACTTCTGGAGATTTCACCACAAGCGGTAAAATCAAATCGCTTTCTGCCCCGAAGATAGGACCTGACCACACGTTTTTCCTGTTGCCATTAACAATATTTTCCATTGGCTTAATCATCGTGATGAGGCGACGTCATTTCAATTTGGCGTGAATCCCTTGCATTATTTTCCTTCATTTCTGCTTCATGCGCTCACGATCAGCCCCGTTTGACAAGCAACGCGTTTCGTTGATCATGTTGATCTTTATTTCCTCCTCTTTCCTAGATACTCGTGGTGATGACATGACCAGCAACCAAACCATTAACACGGGAGCAACGAAGGGTGGTCCCTATTCACATGGGATAAAGGCAGGAAACTTGATATTCGTTTCGGGGCAGGTGGGCAAGCGAGATCCGAACACGAAGCTCATGCTATCGAGCGATATCGAAACGCAGACCAGGGAAACATTGGAAAAGTTGAAGCGAGTTTTAAATGCCGGCGGCGCATCCGTACGTGATATAGCTAAGATGACGGTGTTCATGGTGAATATCGATGACTTTTCCAAAATGAATGAGGTATACGAGAAATTTCTCAGAGACAATGGCATCACGGAAAAATTCCCCGCGAGAACCACGGTGGAGGTTTCAGGCCTTGCTGCCAAGGATATCTTGATAGAAATAGATTGTTTCGCCGTGATCTGAACATTCCTCACTTGGAAACACATGCCCCATTTTTTTCCCTCACCATGTTCCTAGCAATTGATAGGTATTTAATCCCTGATGCCTACGGTACTCGTGATATCATATGGGAATAAAGGAAATTCTCGGTTCGCTTGGCTTGGAGGCATCTGGCTTAGATGGAAAGAAGAAGGATAGCCTCTTGGATCGGGTGCGCTCGGGTGTTGATGAGCTCCTTCCCAAGATTCAAGAACCCATCTCCATCTTGGGAAATTTCCTCAAGAAAACCACCAAGACCATCTCCAAGTCACTATCGACGGTGAGCGATGCCCTTGACCTGAACTTGTATAATGCCGTGAATGAATTACGTGGTGAACCGCAAGTGGAATCCCCGAATTACACCCACGAGGATTTTCAAGCATTACTTGAAGGTGAATCCTGCCCGTGCGCCGTAGTTGACATGGAAGCGTTTGACCACAACATCGAGATGTTTCTCAAGGGCATGAAAGCCACTGGCAAGCATTTGCGCGTGGGCACGAAATCCGTGAGGGTGCCTGCCTTGATAGAACGAGCCATGAAAAAATTTGATTTTGATGGCTTGTTCCTCTTCCATCCCAATGAAATCAAGTATTGGCAGGAAACCCGTGGCATACAGGATTTCATCGTTGCATACCCGATCATAAATATCGAGGAAGCGGAAACATGCACCCGGGGGGCAGCCAGGGATCCAAACGCGAAGATCACCCTCATGATTGATTCGACCGCGCACCTGCACTTGCTTGAAAAAAGTGCAGCCAAGCAAGATGTTAATTTACACGTGCTTGTTGATCTTGACGTGAGCATAGACTTTTTCGGTCAATTCGCGGGAGTCATGCGAAGCCCGTTAAATAGTCCAGATAAGGTAGTCCGGCTGGCAAGAAAGGTAAATCGTTTCCCCCATCTATCGTTCAGGGGTATCATGGGTTATGAGGCACAGGAAGCTGGGATTGGTGATCAATCTTTGCTCTACCGGTTCATGAAACAGCAATCTCGCGGGAGAATCACGAGGCGACGCGCCAAAACTGTCCAAGCCTTGGAAGAAGCAGGATTGCATTGCGAAATCGTGAACGGGGGAGGGTCCGGCTGCTTTCAGGATACGGCACGGGAAACCTTCGTCACTGAGGTCACGGTTGGTTCAGGATTGTTCAAGTCCTACATATTTGATCCCATCGAGAGCCTGCGGGAATTCATGCCTAGCTTGTTCATGGCACTCAGGATTGTTCGCACGCCACGGCCCGGTGTCGTGACGGCGTATTCCGGGGGATACGTGAGTTCTGCCATTAACAAGCAACCTAAGATCGTTTTTCCAAGGGGATGCACCGCGACATCCCGGGAGGGATTTGGAGAGGTGCAAACACCTATAACGTTCAATCCGGAGAAGGTTTTTCTAAAACACGGGGATCTAGTAATATGTCGCTTGGCAAAAGCGGGAGAACCCTTGGAACGCTTCAATCACGTGGTAACCGTGAAAGGAAACTCCGTTCTTGACAAGCGCCTGACATACCGTGGTGAGGGTTTGTGGCTCGGGTAGGTTTTTCGTGAATGCCACCAACACCATGCTTTTCTCTCTAAGAGGAAATGAACACAAGAAAGGGTATTGCTACAGTTTCCGTCATTCATTTCCCTATCTTCGGTTCCTTTATTACTCTTGGCATCTGGATGCTATTTTGAAACAGGCAAGCGGTTGGATTTTCCCCTGCTACTGCTTCGATATCCTTCAACAGGGCATTGAAATCCCTGTTGAAGATGATGTCCCCTGGGAAGAGTTGCAGCACGTCAGATTTGGTCACGTTGGGTGAGAATAATCCAACCTTTCTCCTGCCCTTTGCAGCCCATAACACGGATTCGCCGTGATTGGTATACAAGGGAGCTCCAGTTTCGGCAAGCAATGCATGATATCCTCTTCCTTCCGATGAGGCAGTGAGGATCACCACCACGCCCTTTCGTTCCACCATGAGCTGATTCAGCAGGAAAATATTCAATGCCTTCACGCATTGGTTCAATTCGGTATCCTCTGGGAATGCATTGAAGAATCCAACATCATACCTCGCTTTCTTTTTTACGTCGGTCCTGAAATATCGCTCCGAGAATTCAATCGCTTTCCGATGCGCATCGATGTAATGCCCAGCAAATACCGCCGCATTTTTTCCCCAAGCGTTGGGAATAATGTTGATGCTGAAATCAAGGCCGATCCTGGTGGCAACGTCCTCGATATCATTCCTCACGTCTGTGATGCGACCAAGACCAATACCAATACCAGCCTTCATGGCAAGAGAGTGATTCGATTCAAGCGTGCCCATGCCACAAATACCAGGTAGGATGATTTTCGCTCCACCTCCATAGCCCGCAAGGGGATGGGGGATCACCCCTCCAACAGAAATCTTGAGATCGGCGTCATGGTAGGTCTTGTTAACTTGAATTGGTGTACCTAGCTTTGATTCGCCCAATGATTCGAGATTGTACCATGGCACGTGATTCACGACATCCACGCGGTTGAGAACATCTAGCCCAACCTTCTTGATAAAATCCTGCCGCATCATGGGACGGTGTGCACCGAGTGCACTAATCACGGTGATGTTTCCATCTGGAATCCCCGCTGCATTGAGCCTATCTAGTAATACTCCCAGGACCTCATGCATCCGGGTGGATCGGGAGGTATCATCGATGACTATGGCTGCGGTTTCCTTCCCCCTGGCAAGTTCCTTGATCGGCTCGCATCCGATTGGATTGTCAATTGCATGCTCGTAAGGTTCCTTTCCTATCAATTCAGGCGCGTTATCCATGGCATACATCGTCACGTCCCAGTTTTCGGGGAATTCCAAGGTAATCTTTCCTGGTTCATACCAAGATCCAAATGGGATGGTATACTGGCTTGACATGCGAAATCTTCTCCTCAGGTATTGAATTGATCTCATTCATTTATCGAAGGATTTCAAGGATATATAAAATCCACGGGATGGCGATGGCTACAAGGACAAAGGGGATGATCAAGTGGTTACGCTTGGAATGAACGCCGAGGAACATTCGCCGCGCGATTTCCAATCCTTTCGAATAGCCCTTCCACGGGTTCATGTTGATGTATGGTTCCATCGCTTTTCTATCTTCGGCGTAAAGTGCATCAACATATGACAAGCCAATGTCCTTTATCATGTCGGTGAAAAGAACTTCCCAGTTTCGAGAATCCGCTAGACCTGGCTCTGCATTATACCCACACCCGTCGGGTTCCAAGGGGGGATGTGCAGCCCATTTCCGGGATATCAGGCCTTTTAGTTGTGCACCCATATCCTCGACATTGCGGGGGGCTTCCTTGTAACTGGGATCGACCAGTTTCTCGCTGATCATCTTCGTGAACGTGATTTCCATGATGCCAGCGTGGTGGTCGTGGTTCAGGGCTTCCTTTTCGTGATCGCTCAATGGCTCCTGCCCGTGCTTTTCAATGTATTTAGAGAACACCTTCACCGGATCTTGGATGAAGAGCGTGTCGGCGATGAAATGATTTGGTGAGAGGATTCGAACATCGAGATCCTTGTTTTGTTTCATGACCTTATTGGCTGCTTGCTCCATGGCGTAGGCATGTATCATGCCATGATGCACGGACATCACGAAAATCTTCCTGAACCCCGAATATACCAAGCTCTCGAATAAATTCACCAAGACGTCGTAAAAGGCTTTTCGGTTGGTATGAAGGGTTGCCCAATGCCCGCGGTTAGTTCCCGTCCCAATCGGTATACCCGGTAGTTCGAAAATGGTATATTGATTATCAGAGCGCTGGTTCTTCAATGCGTCCTTTAACATGTCAAGGGCAAGGAATGTTTCAATGTAATCTGCAGAAAGGGGCAAATATTTCCCGTGCACCTCGATAGGTGATACTGGAACGACCACCAAGCCTTTCTCCACATCACCGCTATCCTTTAGATCCAAGAATTGTTGAAAATTAATGATATCATATCTCACGATGGTAAGATTCCCGTCTTTCCGAATTCCCCGTGCATGCTTGACGCTATCCAAGTAATCCACGTAATCCTCGGTTTCATTCATGATGCTTTAGACACCTTGCAAGTTTCTTTGCATTCCTGCTTCAAAGATCGACGGGTATCAATATAAGGGTATCACGTGCATGACCGTTCAATCCCAACCGCGCATCTCGTAATACAAGGGAAGGAGATCAGCAAGAGGGGGAACGTTCTTCTTGGTACCCCCTTTCTTGATGGGTTGTAGGAACCTTTTTCCCAATGCATCATCTTTTTTGCTGATTCCGGACGTCTCGTTGAATGATCGTTTTTTATTGAAGATATTTCGGCCTGCTTCCATCCAAGCTTCGATATCTCGATCTGTTCCCTCGATGGCATTCAATGCATTGACCCATGGTTGCACGGCATTACTGGCATGGAATCCAAAAATGCACGCGCCGCATGCCGAGTATGCCTCGCTGGCATCTTGGATCTTGATCACTGCCTCCACGCTTGTTTCCAGTCCATCACTGCTAAAGCGATCCTTGAGTTGCCCCAGGCCAATATCCTCCTTCAAGTTCATGTTAGAACTGAGATGCATTGGCATGTAGCAATGGAATGCGCCCCTGGGGGTTGTTGCATAATCAAGGGCCGTGAGATTATTTGCCCTGGGTTCGTGGGCCGGAACCTCCAATCCCTTCACGTGGGTAGCCATCCTTGCATCAAGATCATGTTCGTTCACGTACCACTTCACACCATTAGCAAGCTCATCCCCGAGTTCCTCCCGTGAAGCAATCATCTTGATGATTTTTTCAATTGGTTCAATTGCACCCCAGATTTCGAAACTGGACGTCCCGTCCTCACCTTCGACCAATTTAAATCCGAGCTCGGCAGGATCCGTGCCAATGGGGTCCATGTCAAGAAGTTCAAGGAGCATAGCAATAACCGCTCCCAGGGAAATGCTGTCCAATCCCAAATCATTAACCAAGACATTCCACTTGATGATGGTGTCCAAGTCATCCACCATAACGTTCGATCCAAGCATCGCGAGCGTTTCATACTCCGGTGCACGGGTCCATTCGTTTTGATATTTTACATTGGCAGTACAGGCGATGGGGCAATTGAAGCATGCCGTTTTCTTTACATCACGCTCCGATAAGGCATTTGGAGTGAGTTTCTTGATTCCCTTCCACCTTGATTTCGTGAAGTTCTTCACTGGCACGTCTCCAATTCCTGGACCGGTGACAAGGGTGGATTGCGTGCCATATGTTGAGAGGGCACCTCCAAAAAGGCTATCCTTGCACAAGGTTCGCAAAGCTTTTGCAGCCGTGGCTACTTCTTCGGGATTGTCAACCTGTACCTTCCCAGTACCCCGGACGGCGATTGCCTTGAGGTGCTTGCTGCCCATGACGGCGCCGAGACCGCACCTTCCAGCCGCGCGATCCTTCTCGTTGATGATGGCAGCATAGCGGACGAGGTTCTCGCCGGCGGGCCCGATGGACGCCACCTTGATCTTGGGATCGCCCAGCTCCGCCATGATGGCATCCTCCGTCGCGCTGGTTCCCTGACCCCACACCCCCGAGGCATCCCGCAGCTCCACATCACCATCGTGGATCCACAGGTAAACCGGCTTTTCGCTTTTCCCGGAGATCACCACGTGATTGAATCCGGCGCAAGCGAGCTCCTTTCCGAAAAATCCACCTGATGAAGCCTCCCCCAGCATCCCCGTGAGGGGGGATTTGCTTGTCACGAAGTGTCGCCCGCAGAACGGAATCATGGTTCCGCAAAATGGTCCCACGGAAAAGATTATCTCGTTTTCCTGCGAGAGGGCACCGGTTTCGGGCGGTACACGGTCGGCAAGGAGTGCTGCTGCAACACCCGGACCACCAATGAATTCTTTTTCAAGCTCACTTGGCACTTTTCCTGTTTCGGATGTTCCTGATGATAAATCTACAAAGAGTATGTTTTTTTGCATTTTTTTTCCCTCCTCTCCCGCCATATTTGAATAGATGGCAAGGAATGGGTATTATCGCACGTATCCGGTGGGATTCATCGTTAAAAAAGGCCACGACCACTGATAGATCACCCTCTTTCCTAAAACTAGGTTTTCGTCATGTACATAATGACATGACGTGAAATATCGCATGCTTGCACCACGAAATCATTATCTATCTCCCGAGAAATGATTTGTTATCATCTAATGGAGATATCATCAGTAGTCCATGCGATTTAAGTTGGGAAGCCAGGTCCTTTAGTGTAGTTTGGGGGTGTCAGGTAATCAGGGAGTAATCCCCTTGATCAATGGCACGTTGGTTCACGCATGCTGCCGTGCATTAGAAGAAAATGGATGATTATCGCGCATTTATTCCATTGAAGCGAGATTCGCCGCGAATGCATCAAAGGCATTTGCTACCTTTTCAAGCACTTCCGAAGAATCATGTGCTAGGCTGGTATAGAAGCGCATGGCTTGCAAGGATTGGATGCCCTCCAGCATGAGCATGGCATTGTACATGCCAAGTACCTCTCTGCAAGCATCAATCTTTTCCAATGCATCTGGCAGATTCAACGAGATATGATAGAAAGAGCTTCCTGATGTGGCGCAATGAATGATAGACTTGAAATTGTATGCAAAAAACGGGAGATCATGGCTTTCGAATGCATCATTTATGATTGCAGTGATTTTATCAGCGACCCTTGCTGCAATGTTGATTGCATCCGTTTTTTCGATGCATTGAATTGCCTTACATGCGGCCGCGCACGTGATGTTAGTTCCTGCCAGGGTTCCCGCCGTCATCACGGATTTCTTGATGGATGTACCGTTCTCATCCACTTCTTCTGCCTGCGCACCAAGTAATTCCATGACATCTTCACGACCCCCTAAGGCTCCTGCTGATGGATACTGGTGCCCCACGATCTTACCAAGCATGCTAAGATCAGCATTGATGCCGAAATATTCCTGAGCGCCTCCCATGGCAAGCCTGAATCCCGTGATTACCTCATCCATAACCATTAATGCTCCGTGGTCGTCACATAACTCTCTAGCTGCATGATAAAATTCCCTTGGAACGTAGTGGGTCATCCCGTCTCCTCCCCCGCCTTCAAGGAAGACTGCGGCCACGCCTCCTTTCCCGGGCTTGTTATACCGCTTAAGTAGTTTTTCAAGGCGCCGGATGTCCCCTGGCTTGAACGAGAGGGTTTTTTCATAACACCCCCGAGGTATACCATAGGAAAAGAGTGCCCCGGTTCCAGGAATGTGCAGGTCATACACGAACTGGTCCGACCACCCGTGATACGATCCCCCTGCCTTAATGATGTATTCCTTGCCAGTGTAACATCGAGCCAAGCGAGCCGCTGCCATCCCGACTTCCGTTCCAGATTGGTAGAACCTGACCTGTTTCACGGAATCCACGTGCTTCACGATTTCCTTGGCAGCCAGTAATTCTTGCTCGGACATCACGCCCAAGGCAGGTCCTTTTTCCCTGATGATGGAAATCACGTGTTCCATGACCTCGGGATAATTATGCCCCAGGATGATGGGTCCGGAAGCCATCAGGAAATCAACGTAGGCGTTTCCATCCACGTCCCACACGAACGCACCCTCGCCCTTATCCATGGTGATTGTGAATGGCCACTTTATTGCGTTTTGGTGCTCATGACCTCCTGGGATGTATTTTTGATATTCAAGTGAAAGCGTTCGTGATCTCGGAAATTTCTGCTTGAATTTCCTTGGCAATGATTGGATTAGTTCCACTGGAGGCTTGATGATGTCCATTTTTGCCAAGGATTTCAGTCGTGCTTCCAAGTTTTCAAGATTCATTGGGTGTATCTCCTCATATTTACCTTTCATGGGTTCTTCCCATTTGTTCTAGCTGTAGATCGATGATCTCCTTCATGGGTAGCGTCATGTCCAAGTAAAGCATTGCATTTCCACCCTCGATCTCATCATGCCTTCCATTTTTTTCAAGACACGTGGAGACGAGTGCATTAATCTTCTTCCTGAAATCCACGTAAATTTCCTTGAATTTCAAGAATTTTTCTTCACTAAAGAACAGGTACTGGAAGTTCAGCTTGAAATTCATAAATTTCTTAAAACTGTCGTCAACCAAGGCCATGGAATCATGATCTTTGACTGCTGCATCTACTTGGTTCTCCAAGTACTCGATAAGTGGTTTGAATAATATCATGGTTCGTTCGAAAAAGGCATGTATCACCGGTAGCTTCGATACAAGATCCCTATATTGCATCAAGCGAGTGTTCTCATCTGAACTCGGCGTTATCCTACTCAGGTTGAATTCCTCGATTTTGTCTTGGTTTATGGTAAAGGAAAGTGGATTCCCCCTCTTTCCCTTGATTTCTCTTGTATTCACTATTTCCAACTCATCAAGGATCTTCATGTGACGGGATATTGTCGATTTACTTACCCCGGTGAGTCCTGCCAATTCAGTTACACTCGCTCGTGGATAAATCAGCAACAGGAAAGTGATAATTAGATGCAGATCGTGGTTCAATGCGCTCAACACGTCGGCCTGCGAAGGAGACGCCATACCACGGTATTGATTTGTTGCAACATATTTAAATATATTGAAATAAATACTCTACCAAGATTCGATACTTGATACAAGGGATATCACATGGAACGTGAAGAGATAATCCTCCGCGTGGACCTATCAACCGGAACAATCACGCGTGAAAGCGCGCGTGAAGAGGATATGCAGAATTACATTGGCGGTGCTGGGGTTGGCGCAGCACTGTTTGCAAGAGAAGTTTCACCACGAACTGACGCGTTCGACGATGAAAACAAGTTAATCATATCGGTCGGCCCCTTTACAGGTACTTCAGTGCCATTCAATGGACGTCATTTCATGGTCTCCAAGTCTCCACTCACCGGAATCATGGGAGAGGCATCCGCAGGGGGATACTTTGCCAAGGAGCTCGCTTGCGCCGGATTCAATCACGTGGTGATCTCCGGGAAAAGCGAAAAGCCGGTTTACCTGTGGATCCACGATGGTGATGTGGAGCTGCGGGATGCCTCGGGGGTGTGGGGCCAGGGAACCAGCGCGACGGAGGATGCCATCATGGCGGAGCTGGGCGATCCCAAGATCAAGGTGGCGTCCATCGGGCCCGCCGGCGAGAATCTCGTCCGCTATGCTGCCATCATCAACGAGAAGGATCGCGCGGCTGGAAGGTGCGGTCTCGGCGCCGTCATGGGCAGCAAGCACCTCAAGGCAATCGCCGTCCGGGGTACTGGGAAGGTAACAGTAATCGATAAGGAAGCATTACAGGAGGCAGTGAAGGAGTTGCAACAACTCGTGAAGGATAGCCTGCTCGCGGGCGTGTTTTCAAATTATGGAACCGTTTCCAATTACAGCAATGCTGCCATTGGAGACGTGCCGGTCAAGAATTACACGAGATCCCGGTGGAAGGGAAATAACAACCTTGATGCTGAGGTCTGGAAGGAAAAGCGAACAGGAACCCACGGGTGTTATGCATGCCCCGTGAGATGCACTGGCTTGGTGAACCATGAAGGAAAGCAAGTCCGGTGGCCGGAATATGAAACCGTGGCATCCATGGGATCCAACCTGATGGTCGATAATCCAGATGCCTTGATAGATTGGAACGTGAAGGTGAATGATATCGGCATGGACACGATCTCACTTGGTTCTTGCATTGCCGGCCTTCTTGAATGCATGGACAGGAAATTATTGCCTAAATTGGGTGAAGATCTAGGATTCGATATACCGGACACGCCCTGGGGTGATGAAAAGACCATTGAAACCATTATCGACTTGATAGCAGCCAGGAAGGGCATCGGTGATTCCTTGGCAGAAGGCATCAAGCGATTCGTCGAGCACCATAATTTACCACCAGAACTTGCCACCCATGGAAAGGGATTGGAGGTTCCCATGCACGAACCACGTGCGAACAACCTCACCGCCTTGGATTACTTCACGACAAATCGAGGAGCGTATCATTGTTACCTTCCAATGGCTGTTAGTAGTAACATGAATTTCAAGAAGGAAATTGGGGTTAACGCCATGGTCGGTAGGTTTTCAAGCTATTCTGGAGACAATATGGAAGGTAAACGTGCAACGGTTGAAGCCGTGGTCAAGCTCCAAGATGCCAGCGAGGCATACTCGGCATGCGGCGCGTGCATATTCGGATTCCAATTCATCGATGTATTGCAACCTTGGATAGACGCGTTGAATGCAATCTGTGGGATGGAGCATGGTGTTAAATCTTGGGTGGGTGTCGGGGAAAGATTGTTCAACTTGAAACGCTTGTACAACATGAAATGCGGCATAACCAAGCAGGATGATACATTGGGAAAACGTTTCTTCGAGCGGATCATGAAAGGGGGTACCAAGAAGCACATTCCCCCTCGCAGGAAGCTCCTTGATCGGTACTACGATTCCCGGGGTTGGACAGAAGATGGTAAGCCAACCGGCAAGTCGTGGCTTGATCGGCCGAAAGTGAGACCTAGGCGAGTGATAGATTATGTGGCAGATATGCTTGAAGAATCTGGTATAACGCAGGTATTCTCGCTCCCAGGTGGGGCAACGCCATTTTTCGTTGAAGAATGCTTCAAGCGCCCAGAAACATTCAATACCATCGTTCCACGCCATGAAGGGGCTGCAGCCGTTATGGGAGATATCTATGCGCGATTAAACCGGAAACCCGCACTCGTGGTCGGTCAGGGGGTGTGGATGGCGACCAATGGTGGTTTCGGGATTGCAGAGGCATTTTTTGCCGGCACGCCAATGGTAATCATAACCGAGTTCTCGGATTGGTATGGCTTGAATCATTTCGGGAGTTACCAGATGGGAAACGGGGAGTATGGTGCAGTGGATCTCAGGAACATGTACAAGGCAATGACAAAAAGAACGTTCGTGGCGACGGAACCCGCAGAATTATATTTTTGCATCCAGCAAGCTATCAAGCATTCGATGACCGGGCGTCCTGGTCCAACGTGCGTGATCGCGAAATGGAATACCATGCTCGGTCTGATCAGGGATCCGATGAAAGTTGAACCATATCCCTTGCAACCATTGAAGGGGTACCTGAACGTCGAACCACCATCCATATCAACGGGTGATGCCAAGAAGGTTGCTCGAATGCTTCTCGATGCGGAAGATCCGGTGATGATTTGCGGACGGGGAGTGCATGCGGCAAATGCTTATGATGAGGTGCGAGAGCTTGCGGAATTAATCGGCATGCCGGTTGCCACCAGCTACATGGGCAAAAGCAGCATAGAGGAGACCCATGACCTGGCATTAGGATCAACTGGTTCCATTGGCCAGAAGCTTGCAAATTACATGGTTAGCAATGCGGACGTCATACTTGCCGTTGGAACCTGCTTGGCACCCGATAACACGAGCAACTGCAGTTTTGATTTCATTCATCCCAGGTACCAGGATATCATTCAGATCGATATCGAGTCACGGAATGCTGGATGGACATATCCCGTCAAGGTTGGTATCACCTCGGATGCGAAAGTTGCCTTACGGGAGATCTTGGCGGCGATCATTCAAGAGGGCGTTCAGGTCGATGTTGAGGAACGAGTCGCTCGCATCAAGAAGATGAAAGAAGATGATGAAATGGAATTCTTCTGGAGCAAGTACTTCTTCAGGGAGCGAATTCCCATCGATCCCGAGCGTATCGTCAAGTCGGTAAATGAACGCATCAGGAAGGAGGATTTGCTACTGCTGGATGGTGGTAATAATCGCATGTGGTTTACCAAGCTCTTTCAAACCACGGCTCCGGGGCAACTCATCGGTCCTGGAGGGGCAGCAGGTATCGGGTGGTGCACGAGCGCGGTGATCGGTGCTGCAATTGCCAAGGAGGGACAAGAAGGCAAGGTTATTGGCATCATCGGTGATGGAGGATTCATGATGGGTTTGTATAACCTTGAAACGGCACGCCAACTTGACTTGCCATTTATATACATCATTTTGAATAACTCGAGCCTTGGAAACGTGAGGGACTACCTGACGGCAAGAGGACGCAAGGTCATGGAATACGAGGAAACTAATTTTGCTGCCATTGCTAATGCAATGGGTGTCAAG
>WJJB01000516.1 GCA_014729935.1 Candidatus Bathyarchaeota archaeon
CGGGCATTTGAGATAGCAAGCGAATTGGAGAAAGATGATCCATCAATATGGAGAAACTTGGGACTTGCCAGGAAAAATTGTGGAGACCTTGAAGGAGCAATAAACGCATTCAAGGTCGCGTTGGATCTAGATCCTGAAAACGTTGGTTTAATTCTTCAATTAGGTGATATATATCGCGATGGAGGAGAAGGAACGGCGATAGAATACTATGAAAAAGCTATTGAAATCGAGCCAAATAATGGTCAGGCATATGTTAATTTGGGAGTTTATTACATTACAGTTGAACCTATAGATTATGAAGAAGCCATCAAGATTTTTCAAAAAGGGTTGAATAATACAAATGAAGGATACCACGCTATTTTACATTATAACATTGCATGCGCGTATGCACTTGGATTCATGAATTCGGGCTATGTTGCGAATGCCTTGAATCACTTGAAGCAAGCAATATTAATGGATGCGCATTTTCGAAAGCAGGCAGAAGGTGACCCAGATTTCGATGGAATAAGGGACATTCAAGGTTTCAAGGCGCTCATGAATTTGCACCTTAATGAATTCATTACAGATGTTGAAGGATGGCTAAACCTGGCAGCAGGTTGCTTTAAATATGGTGACTATAAAGGAAGCGTGATTGCCTCCAAGAATGCTCTTGAAATGAACCAAGAACACGTGCATGCTCTTCTCATTCTTGGTATAAGCTTGATGAACTCGGGAGACATGCAAGGAGCGAAGAACGAACTAAGAAAAGCAGTGGATGTTGATCCGGGAAATATTGAGTCTTGGAAATGGTTTTCAAAGGTGGAGACGGAACCGATTTTAAGATCCAAGATACTATTGGAAGGATTGAAGCATAATCCGAATGATGAATCCTTACGTTCGATCTTGTATGAATTAATTGAAGAAATTCCCGATATTGAAGAGAGGGAAAAGATTAAGCGCCTGATGGATGAATAAAATATGGAAAATAGAGATTACGTGAATCTCTTGGTAGAAATACTACTATTCAAGGGGGACGATGGTCTCGCTCCATCATATGAACCGAACCACACCTCATTTTCGAGTGGAAACGCGAACAAGTAAGTAAATGCAAACTGGTTATTACGGGACGGACAATCTTCTATATTAGCAATGAAAAAAAGAACTTATGGGAGCTAATTATTAATTAAAGCTAGGTACGAACTTCCTTGGTAATACCAACAAATCAATTCCACTCGAAATGATGGTGTCCCTGCCCCCCTTATGTGTCGAGTCTGTTGGATGCTTAACCAATATATGATCTTCTTCATTCACTTTATGGAATGGATGTAACGATCATCAAGCTGGGCTTCGATCAAATCGCCTTCAAGGAAAGCAATGCTGCCATCCGTGCAGCATGCAAAACTCCCTTCAGGAATCACCCGAATGGATGTGATAATTTCGGGAAAACATGGGGATGCCCTCCACACGCTCCAGACCTTTCCAACTTCAAGCAGAAATTGAACGGATTCAATCATTTTTACTTCATTATCTTGGAGATGGCACTTATCACGGGTTATGATCAGAACGTACTTGCCCTTAGAAGAACAAGAAAGGCATACAAGTTACTTAATTCCAAGCTGGTGTCCATCTTGAATTCCTTAAAAGCACGGAACCAGCCCTTATTGGTCATTCAAGGGGAGGGATGTGAATACTGTAAGAGGAATGGTCTTGGAGATTGCACATGCCCACAACTGCCTTGCAGGTATCCACAAGAACTCACATATAGCTTGTCCGTTGCATTTGATACTTTCGCCACTCTTGAAAAGGCAGGTATCTCGATCCAGGCTGATCCCACAACAAGATTATTCAGGATCGGTTTTGTTGCTTCCAGAGATGAATTATCCTTAGAACGATTTTTCGACGATGCCGATTATTCCTGGTTTGATAAGCAAGACGGTGATTTTTCCAAGGGCAAGCTTGATATAGTTTACCTTGATTGAACATATTGTCACGCTTGCTACCAATGCACTACCAAGTACACGAGCCGTGGGACGGATGTATTGAACCGACTTTTTTACAAGCTCGAAGGAATCCTGCTTTAATTCCGTCTGGTAAGCACCACGGAACCACGGGCAGAGGATTCGCTTCGAAATGGGTTCCTTTAGAAACCCACGGCAAGGTAAGCTTCTTCCTTAGCGTGGAGAATTTTTGAAACACTTTCCAGATATATGGGCTGAGATATATGTGGACGTATTAACCGACATATTAACCTGAAGATTTAAATATCCATGAGATCAACTTTATCTTGAAGATCTTACCAATTCTTGTAATGCTTATAGGAACGGGATGGATCTTCACACACGCGGAGGTAATAATATTGGAAATCTCGGATTCTTCAAATTTGTCTCAAGGATCAGGAAAAGACCAGTTATCGTCGCATTCCGAATTAGAGACGCAATTACTTGGTGTTTTGGAAGATGGACCCAAGACAAGGGACCAGCTTGTCAAAAAACTTGGCATACCAAGGACCACGATATATGATGGCTTGAAAAAGCTCATCATCAATAAGGAAGTGAAGAAATACCCGTTGATAGTACCAAACAGGGGGAGGGGGCGCCCGAAGGTGCTTTTCGAACTCAACGAAGATAAGTAAGAGGGAAACCCACGCTTCGAGGAACTCTCACCTCACCTTTTTTAATTTTTTATCCGTCCTTGCGAAAGAAACCAACGTCCTTTTTTTATTAGGAGATGATAGTTCACCGATCTTCTGGAAAAACCGCTTTCTTCAGTTAATATCTGGATTGATTTCGCTTGATTGGTGCTTCATGTTTTATTTAGGGCGTGTTAGTTCAAGGAGACATACCACGAAGTATTTTCCTTACCGTGTCACGGTAACCTTGATTAACTGAAAGGTCATCGAAAATGACATTCATTTCCAATTCGGTGCATTGGCATGCCTCGAAGGCAAGCGCGTCGATCTTGCATTGAATCTCGAGCAATTGCCTTTTTTCGAGCCCTGCAGGTATCTCTTGTGTTGCAATTTTGTACTCCTTGGCGGCTTCAGCAAGCTTGGTTGCCATCGCATTATCCACTTCTGGAACCACCATCTTGGACACGTGTCTCGGGTATAGTTCGATGATATTCCCCATTTGCTTTGCATAAGTCTTGATGTACCATTCAAGGACCACTGAATTAAGCAATGCAATCAAAGCATCAAGGTTCTTCACTCTCGATCCAGGAATGAAAACAGTTACATCATAGCTGCAATAACATTTACCCGTGTCTATGGAAAACCGTGGAAAGGGTGCCTTGTATGGGCAGACTAACTTTGGTACGACGTTCAAGTTCTTCACGTTTTTCGGGCGTCTCCACACGTACCACGGCACTTGCAGTTTCCCGCCATCACGTTGAAGTAGGCGTTGCTTGAACTGGGAGAGAAAACGGAACGTTCCTGGAAATCGCTTCTTGAACGATCCTTCGTCCAGCTCCGGGTTGATGTAGATGCAATGATGGTGTGGTTGGTGATGGAATTTTTTAATATCCCGGTTTTTCAACCACGGGTGGATGCAGTGGGATTCCAATGCGTATTTCCTTCCTTTCATGATTCCGACGAGTGAACCATCCTTTTCTTGCGTCACGTGCTTGACAAAAGCTGTATCATAACCTGTTTCCGATCCGCTCATGCAAGTTCCGAGATCTGCAAGCCGTGGGAAGGTGGACAATCGCTTTTGCAATTTGACTGCCTGCTCATCAAGCAATGACCATGCATATTCATCCAAGTCATGCTGGTTCATGGTAGAGAAGGTTGCCTGATGCAGGTAAACCGGGATTTCGAAATCCAAGTTTTGTCCCGGGGGCACCTTCAGGAACCTGAATTTCTTCCCTTGCACGGGTGCACGATTGGCCAGGAATACAATGGCCACGTGCACACCCGCGTTGAAAAGTGGCTCATTTGCCTTGAAATCAACAATTTCCTGTAGTTCAAGTGATTGCAGGAATTTCCTGAGTCGCTTCGCATGCTTTGCTTCGAGAAAATAGCGAGCCACTACCTGCCCACTCACACCCCCGGGATGCAGTAATTCCGATTGCAATTCGAAAAAATAGTACAGCAGGTCCGATTGTCCAGTAAAAACTTGGAAGCGATTTTCAAGGTAATTCCTGTCGATCTTGGAGAGGTATCTCTTGTAATTCACGTATGGTGGATTCCCGAGGAGTATGTCAAATCCTGGACATGTAAAAGCCTTCCCATGCCTTGAATAATCAAGAAACACGTGAGGGAACTGGTACCGGGGATGGAAGGTATTGGAAATGTCAAGGTGATATCCCTGCGCGTGAAATGCTGCATCAAGGCGTGATTTAAGAGCGTCCATCGCATGTTTCAAGCGCGTCACTGCATCGAGTCCATGGATTGATTTTTCCTCCCAAAGCATCAGGAATTGCTTTAAATATGCTTTTTCCTGCCCTTCTTGCATGATCGAGGTTGATTCATCAGCTCGAAACCCCACTAGCGCATTTCCATGGCAAATCGTGAACGATAACCTCCAAAACTCGCCTATATTCACATGACACCGGTTTTTTTGGCAAGCATCGAGGAATATTAAGATAATAAGCAACCTGCAGGTGAACGCGGTTCCCGCATCCTCTTCGATTCCATGGATTCCGTGCTTAAGGATGTCCAACATGTACTCCTTGAATGCCAAGTGTTCATGGATATCTCCCTGCTGGTACCGGCTCAATAGTTCTAGGGATACATCTATCAAGAAGGCACCAGTTCCGCATGAAGGATCTAGAATCGAAGGAACGGATCCATTCTTGCACCCCGTGGCATTCTCTTCAAGCATGGAAAAACACCGTGCCGTGATGTACTGCACGAGCCACTCCGGTGTGTAATACGCTCCCCTGTCCCGCTTCCTTCCCTTCATGATGATTTCCCCGTGAAAACGTGAGATTGCCCTGATGATAAAAAGGATCGATGAACTCTCGATGAGATCACGCATGGTACAATGATTTCCTCCTTCTGGCAACGCATTCAGCAACACGTTCATTAAAAATTCATGCAATCTTAGCTGGGTTTTTCGATCATCGATCGATGGCGTTTGAAAGAACCCGGGGAGCTCATTGCCCTCGGGTTTCAAGAAGAGTAATAGCTCTCGCGCTAGTCCATCAAGATAATTCAGGTATGAATTGATATCACGAGGGTTGTCCTGTTGTCCAGTTTGCCCATCTGGTTCAAGGATCCTGGGAAACTTGACAACGAGCACGTCCGCTTCAATAACATGCAGCCTTTCAAGACAAGAAAGCAACACCAATTTTACCAAGAACCATCCTGCGGAAATTGGTTCCCATGGTCCTTCACTCCCGCAAGTGATAGTGCGCAAGTTACCGTGCCATCCCTCGATCACTTGGAACAAGAAATCCTTTGTTTTGTCCATGGAATACCAGCTGATTCAAGCATTATGGTCGTTTCCCTGTCAGTAAATGGATGCCAGCCAAAATAAATGCAATGCCGAGGACACGGGTGCAAGAGAAAGTAAAATGATGGAGCCGGGGGCGAGAGTTGAACTCGCGTAGATTAGCCTCGTGGGCTAAATACCCACCAGAATGGCTCTGCAGGCCATCGCACGGCCTCTATGCGACCCCGACCCGTGGGGCTGCGGGCAAGCATGGCGGTGCCACGTCCCGGCGGAACCACGCCATGCTGTGCGTGTAATAATGAGGTGGTGCATAAAAAAGTATGCGGTACATTCCCGCTACTTCACTCGACATTGAACGTGAAATGCTTCCCGTTGTTGTCCTCCACAAGGATTTTTCCTGCTATATCCTTTGCCTCGATGTAATATAGGATAGTGGCACCGTTTGGGATACCTGCAATTTCAACAATATAGGCATCTTTCGCTGGTTTCATGGCAGATTGCTTCCAAGATATCCCATTATCAACAGAGAAATAAAGCATTACCTCGTGAAAGAGCCTGAAATCATCCTTGGCTTGGTGGATCCGTGCAATCACCTTGATGATCTTGCCCAACTTGATGATGGTCGTGGTCGGTTGCTTGCTTGATTGAAAGCCTTGATTGCATTTTGGACAAATCACGAACCAGAATGGTACCTTGTTCCCACAAATGTCGCAGGTCTTCCTTCCCATGCGTTTCAAGGCATCAAGATGCTTGGTGATTCTATCATCCTTCATGGTGAATGAACTCGATAAATGGCTTGCAACTGCTGTGCAGCATGATGCAGATTCTCATTGAATTTGAGTGTCCTGGTCGCGGTATCGATCCATGATGCAGGATTAACGGGTTATTTCCATGCATTTATCACCTTCCCCTGGGAGGATCGTGTTTGATGCAAATCCATTCACGGCGTTACCAGGAAAGAAGTTACCAAAACTTCATTGAAGGCAAATGCATTAAAATGCACGTACCAAGCTAGATGAGGTTCAATGCTTGGAGAACGATATCGATCTTTTCCCTATTTGCTGCCTCCGGAAGCACCAAGGGGGGCCGAACATCCCCGCACTGGAATCCAATCCTGCCAGCCATGTATTTCACGGGACCGGGATTCGTTTCGATGAATTCAACGTTGAAGAGATCTTGCAACTTATAATGAAGGTCCCTTCCCCGCTCGTAATTTCCTTGGAGCAATGCATTGGTGAATTCCACCATCATTCCTGGAACAATGTTAGCAGCCACTGATATCACTCCCTTGCCACCAGCAGCTATGATTGGCAACACCATGCCATCATCACCGCTCAATACCGTGAATCCAGTGTTTCTTGTGTGTTGGAGGATTTCGAGTATCTGTCCCATGTTCCCGCTAGCTTCCTTGATACCCATGATGTTTTCGTGCCGGGATAATTCAATGGTGGTGCTTGGTTCAACATTTTTACCAGTCCTGCTGGGAACGTTATAGAGAATGATCGGTATATCCACCGCATCACCAATCATGGTGAAATGCTTGATGATGCCCTTTTGAGTAGGCTTGTTGTAATACGGGCTGATTACCAGTGCAGCATGGGCTCCCACTTTCTTTGCATGCTGAGTTAGCTCTATGGCTTCCGTGGTTGAATTGGAACCGGTACCTGGAATAATGAAAAGATCCTCGCCCAGTTTCCTGTTGAAATTAGGGCTTCGATCCTTCACGTGTTTCATGACGAAATCCATGACCTGCCGATGCTCATCGTGACTCATGGTGGCGGATTCCCCGGTCGTGCCACAAGGCACGATCCCGTTGGTTCCCTTTTCCATGTGAAAATCAAGCAAGGTCTTGAATGCTTCGAAATCTATCTGCAACTGGTCATCCATGGGGGTGATGATTGCTACTAGCGAGCCCTGTATCTTCTCCATCTCGAGACACCACTGGTTGGAAACTACCTACTTGTTTATGATTATATACCCTCACCCATTAAAACCTTTATCTGTTTTGCGCACGAAGACTCGCAAGTCCGCTGGTCCGCATACCTTAAATAATTTCTTGAGTATGTTTTAGAGATGAACTCCTGAGACGTGTCCCTCAACCAAAACGTGCACCTGATACGCAGCATCCAGCAGGAAAGATTACGCGTAACGCCATTCCTGATAGAATTCGTGAGTGGAGTCGTGGATGCAGGCGGCATGGATGCACCGTTCGACATCAAGGCTGCCACGCGAGTGCTTTCAATTCAAATCAACTTCCCAGTCATGATCATCGGAGTTCGTGATAATCCAGGAGCATGTAACAGATGGAACAATTCTTCACGGTGCCAAGTAAATTCGACCGGTGTGCTACTAGGCTTTTCAAGTACTTGTCATGCATCGATCGAGATGAAATCTCCCTGGATTCATTGGAGAGAGTAGCAATTCACCAGGGAATGAAAATGGATGACAAGCGGATCCATCAGGTCATCGAAGAACTACACGGCAGTATAGACGGTAGGACCGTGCTGATTCGAGAAAAGGAAGAAGCAAAGCAGCAATTCTTCTCGAATTTTAATGCAAAGGTAGCAATTATCAACGGAAGGGAAGACGAGGGTCACGCGAAGCATAGTTTCAAGGGAGAGTTGGATAAGCGTGAAATCCATTATGAAGAATATTGGTTGGACGGGATGGGGTTCGAATCCGGGAAATTAACCGGCTTTCCGCTTAATGATGACTATTTTTTCATCCTCCTTACAAATCCAGAGTTTCTAGAACATGATTCTGCCCCCGTGTACCTGCTTAAGGCGCGTCTCCTGCAAACGCTGGAACAGTTACACAGGATCATTCCAACAATCGACCAAGATCTGGTGGCTAGGTCCAAGCTTCACTCTTCCCTGGCATGGCATGCATGTGGAATACAAACGCCCAAGACCATGGTGACCCAGAGTATCCACGAGGCACTTGAATTCATTGAACGCCACCACCAAGAGGGTAAGGACGTGGTGATAAAGCCATTGGCAAAAGGAGGGGGATGGGCAGTGTCCAAGATATCTCGCGGGACCGGCACCAGCAAGATCATCGACACCTTGGGAAAATACAAATGGTGGTACGGGAATGGATGCATGCTCCTTCAAGAATTCATTGAAAATGCGGGGTTTGATACTCGCGTCCTCATTCTCGATGATATCATCTTGGGTGCAGAGCGCAGGTTTCCTGCTCCTGAAGGGGAGAGTTGGATATATAACATCAGCAAGGGCGCATCAGGAGCACTCGAGTGGCTAACCCCGCACCAGGTTCGCTTGGCAAGGCATGCAAGCTCCTGCACGTCTCAATTCTTCACCGGCGTTGACATGATTCAAGACACATCGGGAATAGATCACGTGTTGGAAATCAATAGTTGCCCGGGTTTCAAGGGATTCGAAAGGCACCTGGACATGAACGTGGCGGGATTCATCATAACATGCTTGTGTATATTTTCATGATGGACCCAGAAAATGATGTTCCTGAACGAGATCCAAGCCGTGCCAACGAAAAAAGATATATATGCTGGAAGGCATCCCAATCACGGTTTTACCAGAACTATTCACCCGTCCATCAACTAGTTACACCGCGCGGAGCGGGTTGAGCCGTTCGGGTTTTATCCCATCTTGAAAAATGCAGGAAAGGGTGCAGATCACGGTATTGAGCCAATTGGGTTCCACCACTTCGGGAAACCTGGAAGAATTGTATTTTTCCTCAGATCCACGACAGCGCGAGCTATGCTTCACGTTCTTGGGAGAACTGGCATTGATCAAACCCGATACTCGCATGATCATCTTGAAATTACTCATGAAAGGTGTTATCGATGCAGATATCCAGAACCGGGCTACTGCCATTTATTATCTCGGTGAGATCTCCCGTCATTCACCCCGCCTCGCGCAACACGTCATCTATCCCTTAGTGATGATCCTGTTGAAATCCGATGAAAAACAAATAATCCAATTTCAAGCGCTCATCGCACTGGAAAAGCTGAATAAACAATCAATGAGTATCCAGAAATTCTTATACAAGGGTATTAGTGACGTGGCATATCTCACGGTGGCAAAATTAGATTCGGGCGATCCCACCGAGAGAAAGGAAGCAACTTGGAAGATCGGCAAGCTAGGCATGATCTTTTTCCCAGCAATTCTCGACTTGGTTAACATGATCCTGAACCTGCTGGTCGATGAGCACGACGGCGTTAAGTCCATGGCAAAGAAAACCATCTGCGACTTGATCCCAAGC
>WJJB01000517.1 GCA_014729935.1 Candidatus Bathyarchaeota archaeon
GAGATAGATTGGTCCGACCATCCGAGTTCCTGAAGCAGAAGGAAATGGATACCACCACCGTCGGAGAAGCACCCGAGCCGAAGAAGCAGCAGGTGCAAAAACCACAAGCCATTACCATGGCTCGAAGGAACCAAGAAAGCAATGATCTTGTAAAGCCATCTGAATTGGCAAATGAATCCACGGGAGAGACGGATCAAGTCACGTGCCCAAATTGTGGATCGACGAAATACACCAAGATACAAGATAGAAACAAGATCATCAGTTACAATCCCTTGGTGTATGGTTACAAGAAGAAATGCGTGCTTTGCTCGCATGAATTCGATTAGAGGGAAGAATATCAATCCCAACTTTAGAGGATACTAAATTCTTGCAACCAGGTATATCATGAAACCCCAGTGGACCTTCTCCAGCAGGTAATTTTCAACATGACTAATCATTCGAGCCAGTTTCAAACTAAATACAGAAAGGAATGGGCTTGTTAAGAGAAACGTGCCCGCTGCCTCTATCTTGAAACCCCTTGAGGAGAAAAGGCTAATAAGTTCAGGGATTTTCAACCTGGTGACGTGTAATTCTTTCCAACCCGGGGTTTTTGCAAAATCATCCCAAATTTTCTCAATATACCCGTACAGCGATCCCCTGAAGTTTGGCATGGTTAGGAAAACCTTCCCACCAGCTTCCCCTAATATTTTCTTGAAATTATCAATAGCAATCCCTGGTTTCGTGAAATGTTCGAAAGCATCGATGCAAATGATTGAATTACATTGAAGATTTTCAAATAAAGGATTATCATCATGACATACATCCGCCAATATGAATTTACCATCAAGCATTTCCCTCTTGAATTTTTTGGTTGCATATTCAATGAATGGCTTGAAATGGTCTATCCCAATGATATTATACCCCCTTCGAGCAAACATGGATGCCACGATCCCCGGTCCACATCCGACATCAGCAAGGGTTTTTTCCTGCATTTCTCGCCCTGAAAAATGGCGTTCCAGGTATTGCATGACGACATTGATGCGCTGCAATCGCCAAAACACCTGTAATTTGCTACGCCCTCCATACGCGCTCAGCTCGTACGCGAGAACCTGCCTGAAATCAAGCTTATGATCTTCCACGATAATAGTTCTCCTTGCATTAAATAATGACGATCTCCCCATAAAATTGCCATCCCGTGAAAGTTTCAATAGGGATAGACCTGAACATTAGCGGGATAAACCATCCCACGGTTCCATACAGGGATAACACCAAGATGGGGAGGAAGGCATATTTTGTAATGGTAGGTGCATTAATCCTCATGTTATTACTTTTCCCTTTCTTATTCATGTATTTACTTAAGTCATTAAGAAAAATTGCAAAAGACGGCATGATAAGAACCAATAAAGGACTTAAATTTCGTTGGATCATGAAATAGGTTTCGCCCCATAAGAGTAAAGAGGCGAAAATCGCCCCAAAAAAGATGAACGTGTACATGAATAACAGGAAATTCTTCCTTGCTTGCTTTATCCAGTTATAGACGATACCAATAGAGATTAGTCCTATTATCACGAGGGATAACGTGAGGTTAGTCCAAAATCTCATTTTATTAGAGGAGAATGTCAAATCGTGGAACCAACCTGTAAGCATGGTGAAATTACGAGCAAGGAAGGAGAAATTGTATGCAAATCTTTCCCAGAGCCAAGGAATGGAAAATCCCCCCGTATGAGTGAATTGCCCTTCATGCCCTTCCCTGTAAAGACTATATGGTAGCCCATGGAGTGCAAAATCGCTAACTGTGATACCATTTCTCAACCAGTAATCAATCAGGAATGGAACCGCAAATAGTATCATCAATCCACATTGAAACAGGAATAGTTTCTTGATACCCTTTACCCTAATACCCTTGATTTTCCTGAAAAAGGACCATGGCCAAGCATTCCAATTGGAGTCGTGCACGGCATTAATCACCATGATGCCCAAGATCAGGAGGAACGGGGCGATGATTTGCAGGGTACCATTCGGTTTCACGTAATAATTCACTGTACCAAGGAAAATTCCCAGGGCAATTGCGAGATGTGTACTATAATAACTATTATCCCTGTTCTTCTTGAGAGCAATGGTGAAGCAAAACAAGGATGTTGTTAGAAAAAGCTTATGCATGTTGTCCGGGAGTAAATAGCTATTCTCGATGATCGCCCATTGATTAAAGGTGATGATCATGACCAGCATGTAGACGAGCTTCTCATCCTTGAAGAAAATTTTCATGTAAGAATAGGTTGGAAGCAAGACCAAGGTGTTGGTAATTATGACCATTAGTTTCAACGCGATGGTTGAAGTGGTCATGCCTCCTTTTAGTGCCATTCCAAGCAAAATCGGAAATCCCCACGGGTAGGACAATTCAACTTCCCCGAACGGCCCAGTGATAACACTTTTCGCCAAGTTTGGCACGTTTTCGATGAAGTTCACGGCACCCTCATAATAAAAGACATCATCATTGTAGAGGGTTCCAGCATCAAAGCAAAGCAAGGAGATCAACATGTAGACTGCAAGTAAAATGATTAACATGCGTGGCATGGAGTGAAATTCAATGGATAACGAGAATTCGTTTTCCCTGTTAATCATGAGAATGAACAAGTTCACGCTTCCAAGAAGGAAGATCGCCATTTCAGAAAAAAACGCCAACTTCGTGAAGATGAGACAATGGCCGATGGTAATGGTTACACCTATACCGATGCAGGATTCCAAGAAGATGAATTGCTCTACAGGTAATTTCGCTCCTTTTGTTACCAACGTGAGAAAATTAGTGCCAAGGAACACGAGGATGAATAATACCGAGTTCACTGTGAATAACGCAGAGATCCCCTTTCCCATGTCAAGAAATCCCAGCAGGGATGAAAGAATAACCAAGATGGATGAGATGACCTGTGCACTCATATAAGCAATGCGAAGCATATTCTTTCTTTCAGGTGTAACTCGTTTTCCCGTTACTTCCTGCTCCTTGGCTTCCATTTGCTTTCTCCTTCGTGCAAAACGTGGTGGATCTCACCTTTCTCGCATCAGGTTCATGAGATTAAAAGCCATCATGCGATAAATAAGTTTTTTGAAATACAAGCAAAATCTTCATATTCTTCGGTTACAATGCTTTAATATACATGTCCTTTCCTGCCTATCATGAAGGAAAGGTACAATTCTCCGCGATGCGAGGCCATGAACAAGACGAGAACGATCATACTCATCCGACCTGATTTCGGGAAGGCAATAGAATACATCTACAGGCAGGTGAACCCACCTATTGGTCTGGGGTATCTCTCGTCATTCTTGAGGACTAAGGGATATAGAGTCTTTATCTTGGACCTTGCCTTCAGGCGCTTGGCTACCCGAACCGTAATTGAATTCATCAAGAAGCGTGAACCGTTATTCGTTGGCATATCCGCCCTCACGGCATATTACAGCGAGATGAAGGTGATTGCAAACAGGTTACGGGAGGAAATTCCCGAGTTGAAAATCGTTTTAGGCGGGGTGCATGCCAGTTCTCTTCCCCGTGAATCTTTAATCGAATGCAAGGCGGATTTCGTGGTGAGGGGAGAAGGCGAATTGGCAATATGGAGGCTTGCAGACGCCTTACGGGAGGATCCAGCCAAGATCCCCTCGATCACGGGTTTGGCAATCAGGAAAGGCGATGAAGTAATCTTCACGGGAAAGCCAGAATTGGTGGATGATTTGGATGAACTCCCCATGCCGGCGTGGCATCAAATCAACCCTAACAAGTACCCGAAAAATCCTCACGGTTTCCTCATGATCCATGAACAGGTTGCTCCCGTGTTTTCAACCAGGGGATGTCCCTTTGAATGTCATTATTGCGCCTCATGCAGGTTCTGGCGCAGGCGCATCCGGTTCCGGTCGCCGAAAAACGTGGTGGACGAGATCGAGTACCTGCACGACCGTTTCGGCATCAAGGAGATCCATTTCTGGGATGACAACCTCACCCTGAAGCGCTCCCACATCGTCGGCATCTGCCGGGAGATCATCGCACGCGGCCTCAATCACATGGCATTCTGCACTCCCAACGGCGTTCGGGTTGACAC
>WJJB01000518.1 GCA_014729935.1 Candidatus Bathyarchaeota archaeon
AATCATAACTCCCCCTACTCGGAACTCGCTGCTCGGGGGGGACGTGCTCGGGGGGGACTTCCCAAGTTCCAAGTCCATGTCTTTTCCAACCCTTGCGCTTGGCAAGCTCCTTGATGTCTTCCTTTCGTTCTTCGGGCATAGTGCAAACCCCCAAATGAATCTACCTTTACTATGTAGGCCGGGAATATAAATCCAGTTCAGGGATGAATGCACTAGCGCGATCCGTTGAAGAGAGCCTGAAGCGGGGAAGGGAGCACGTGATGGTGTTCACCTCTCAAATATCACGAGCCTGGAACTCGAAATCTACCCTCAGGTAACCAGGGACAGGAAATCATCGAAGAATTTGGGGTATGTTTTCGCCGTGCAGCTTGGATTTGCAATCCGAATTCCCGGGACAAGCAAGCCTGCAACGGAGAAGGCCATGGCCATGCGATGGTCGTTATAGGTATGGATAAGGGCTCCATTATATTCAGATGGTTTCTTGCCAATTATTTCCAATCCATCACGAAATTCAACCACGTTTCCCCCGAGTTTCTTGATTTCCACATTTAGAGCATTTAATCTATCTGTTTCCTTAACCCGGACATTCTCAACATTCCTGATCCTCGTTTTGCCTTCAGCAAACAGTGCCAGGACCGCGATGGTTGGCAAAAGATCCGAGCAATCATACAGGTCAACATCCACTGGATGGAGCACTTCGGTTCCGGTGATTTCAATGCCATCTTCTGCTTGGAAAACTTTTGAACCCATTTTACGGATTATATCAATGAATACCGAATCTCCTTGAATTGAATCCTTGGGTAAATGTGTTAACGTGATCTTGCTGCTCGTGCAGGCTGCTGCAGCCATGAAGTACGATGCCGCGGAGAAATCCGATTCGATGGCATAATCCTTGGAAATATAGCTACCAGGATCTACTCGAATGGTTTGCTTTTCTGGGAAATGCGCCCTTGCTCCGAATTGCGCCATGATCGATGCGGTCATGGCCACGTATGGTCTTGAAACGAGATCCCCGATTACTTTCAAGACGATCCTTTCCCGCGCCAAGGGTGCTGCGAGCATGATGGAAGAGAAGTATTGACTTGAAGTAGTCCCGCGCATTTCAATTTCCCCTCCTGGTAACCCCGACGCGTGTATTCTCACGGGCGGGCACCCGTTTCCCTGCACGGAATGTAATGACACTCCGATCGATTGTAACCCATCAATGAGGTCTTGAATGGGGCGCTCTCTCATGCGCTCGTCACCATCAAGCAGGTAAGTTCCGTTCCCGAGGCAAGCAACCGATGTTAAGAAACGCATGCAGGTTCCCGAGTTTCCAACGTATATTCTGCGATTTGGACAATCAAGATTACCTCCACTCCCATGGATCTTGACCTCGTGGGACCGTGGGAATTTCACTACCTTGATGCCAAGTTGGTTCAATGCTTCCATCATGTACCTGGTATCATCTGAAAATAGGACGTTGGATAGCTTGGATTCATCTCCTGCCAACGCCGCCGTGATCAATGCTCGGTTCGTAATGCTCTTTGAACCAGGTAATTGCAGGTGTTTCTCGAATGGAGCGGAGCATTGGGGGATGGTAATGAATTCTGGGTTATCCACAAGAAACCTTTATTGTAGTTCAACAATAAAGTTATCTGTTCGACTCGAAACGGTGGAAAACTGATGAATCAGGGAAATTCTTTCGGCAATCAGGTTCGCCTGACATTGATAGGGGAGAGCCATGGGCGAGGGGTTGGTGCCGTAATGGATGGAGTGCCAGCGGGATATCCCGTGGACACGCGGGCTGTCAATGACGAACTTGGCCGTAGGAGACCAGGCCAAAGCAGCCTGACCACCACAAGAAAGGAACCAGATACCGTGGATGTACTCTCGGGATTGTTTAACGATAGAACAACCGGGGCACCCATATGCATGATGGTGTGGAATCAGGACGTGGACTCAAGCAAGTACGAGAAGTTCAAATCCATTCCCCGCCCTGGACATGCCGATTTTCCCGCAAGAATCAAGTATGGTGGATATAACGATTACCGGGGTTCGGGCCGCTTTTCAGGTCGCATTACTGCGGGTATTGTCATGGCGGGCGCCATAGCGTCTCAAATAATTCGCCGTACCCACGAGATTCGAGTGTGTGCACATGTCCGCCAAGTTGGGGATGTCAGGTACGAGGGCGACGTCGACGTGAGAAGAGCGAGAGTCCAAGTAGAATCGAACAGCGTTCGCTGTTACGATCAAGCCATTGCAGTAGAAATGGAACATGCTATTGAGTTTGCAAGAAAGGAAGATGATTCAATCGGGGGAATTATTGAATGCATCGTGGATAATCCCCCAAGAGGTCTTGGAAACCCGCGCTTCCAGGGAATTGATAGTAATATTGCATCCATGATGTTCTCCATTGGTGGCGTGAAAGGAATCGAATTTGGTGCTGGATTCAAGGCAGCAAAAATGAGGGGCACGATGCACAACGATCCCTACGGGATGGATGGGAATCAAAACATCGTGATAAGGAGTAATAATGCAGGAGGTGTCCTGGGAGGCATGACGACTGGCGAACAGATTATTTTCAGGATCGCCGTGAAACCCACGTCTTCAATAGGAGCTCCACAATCTTCTGTTGATATCATGACTAATGAAGAGGTCTCCCTTGAATACGAGGGGCGGCATGATCCATGCATCGTCCCACGGGCAGTCCCGGTGGTTGAATCAGCCGCGTGGTTCGTGCTCCTTGATGCGTTGATCGAAAGCTCGTTAATCCCGCCGGTATACAGAGAATAATTCTCTCACCGAGAACCTTTTTTTGAATGCCATGTATTTACACACATTATCTTGGGTGTGAGTATACATGGACCTGAAGAGATGTAGCGCTGTCGAAATAATAGCCATGCTTTCCAATGGCGATCTGCCCGTGGTCGAAGCCACCGCATATTACCTTGAACGAATGGAGGCACTGGAACCCCGTTTACATGCCTTGACATTCCTTGACAAGGAACAAGCGATGGCACAAGCCAAAAAAATAGCGGAGGGGATAAACGCGGGAAATGAATCACTTCGCCTCCTTCACGGTTTACCCCTCATCGTCAAGGACTGCATTTCAACCAGTGGTTTACCAACAACATGCGCATCGAAAATACTGGAGGGATATACCCCACCATTTGACGCGACGGTGGTGGCAAGATTGAAAAAAGCAGGAGCTAACATCTTTTGCAAGTCCAACATGGACGAGTTTGCCATGGGATCTTCAACCGAATCGTCTGTGTACGGC
>WJJB01000519.1 GCA_014729935.1 Candidatus Bathyarchaeota archaeon
ATCGTAAACTTGGTTCCTAGATTCAAGAACACGTTGGTCAGCCCGCGTGTTGCCATGTAAAATGCGTCATCTAGAAGGCCTTGGACCTTCAAGTTTTCACCGATAGATCTCATACCATCAATTACTTGATCAATAAACCCAAGGTTTCCCATTTCTTGTAACATATCCTTTTTGTTCTCATCCATGGCTTAACAACTCTCGAAAATATTTCCTTAACATAACAATGAATCATTCAAACAAGCATAAAATAAAATTCTTCTCCCCACTATTTCATAACTTCGAAGAGAAAATAATGGAAAATCACGGGAGTACCGTGATGGTAATTGTGGATACCCAAATAGTATAGCCACCGTTCGCTAACCAATCGGTCTTTAATTGCAAGATCCCCATGAAATCGCCACTTATACCCGCAGGGAGCGTGGTTTGCAACTCCACGATGACCGAGCCACTAGCAGCAACCGAGATTGAATCGTTGAATTCAAGATCCAAGGGTTGCAAGGCAGGATCCAGCATTTGGAGGCTGAAAATGACATTCTTTGCGTTTGTATCATTCCAATTATACAGCGAAGCGGAAACAGATATTGTTGAACCTGGTGCAACATTATCGTCGTGGGTGATTTCCTCATCTTCAACGATCACGGGGACTTCCTTGTCATATACAATGAAATATGAGTAAGCTGATGAATTCTGGGTATTTCCAAGGCTATCAATGGCTTCGAAGTAATATGATACCTCAATTCCCGAGTATGTCCCAGGATCGACGGTATAACCATAAATTCCAGAGCCTGCGTCCACCATCACTCCAGATTCATATGTTCCCGTGATGTTGATCCAAATGTTAACGGAAGAGATACTTGAATACACATCAGTCACCGTGACGTTAATCGAGACATGATCTCCTTTTTCCACGAATCCAGTTCCTATGTATGGTAGTTGATCCGTGCCTTGATTGAAAGTATATTCAGGAGCCACGGTATCCTTGGTGAAATTGAGGATTGTTGAACCAATATTACCGACTGTATCATTTGCATATATGGACACCTCATGCAACCCATCGGCTAATCCGTCAAACCCACTAATTGTATCATTCCCGGAGAATAATTGGGGAGCACCACCATCGACGCGATACCATGTTTCATCAAGATATATTTCTTCCACGCTGATATTGAGAATGAACGCCGCGTTGAAGTAAGACAGGTTCGTTGGATTGATAACACTAATAACTGGCACCAACGTGTCCTTGATAAAAATAAGATCACGTGTGCCAATATTGCCTGCTGCATCTTCAGCATAAAACATTATCGTGTGGTTCCCTTCTTCAAGGGAATTAAAACCGCTAATCGACTCGTTCCCGTTGAAGGAATATGGGCCCGTGGTCATATTATCCAGGTAATAATGCATTGTTACTGCGGTTGCATCACTGACGAAGGTATTCACCGTGAATGTTTCATTGAAGATTTGATCTTGTGAAGGATTGGTTATTGTGATATTGGGAACGATCGTATCTTTCATGAATGAGAAGATAACAGATTCTTCATTCCCTGCAGTATCATTTGCATGAATATTTACGAGGTTTGATCCTTCACCCAATACCGCAAAATCAAAAGTTATATTACCACTTATGGTTTGATTCGATCCACCATTTACATTGAACCATTTTTCATCAATGTTTTCATCCAAGATGGTTGTATCTATCTCAAAGCTACCATTAAAATATGAGTTATTTCCCGGATTGACCACCGTGATACTGGGCGATGTAATATCCCTCGTGAAATTCAGGTAAATTGTTTGTACATTTCCAGCAAGATCCTGTCCCCAAATCATGATTTGGGTCATGCCATCAGGGATTGAGTTCCAATCCGCGCCTGACAGGGTGGTGGTTCCATTATAGTTGAGAGATCTAACGGGTTCAGATGCAACTTGATAATTAGCAAAATCAAGATTAACTTCTTCGATATTAACCTCCAGGTCAAATGCATAATTGAAAATCGAGAAATTACTTGGAGATATCAATGCTATCGATGGTAACACCGTGTCCTTGGTGAAAACCAAGGTGGTTTCATTTGAATTCCCTGCAAGGTCGATGATCTCGAAATACAACACGTGGGAACCTTGGGAAAGCGAATCGAAACTTGTTAGACTAAAATTGCCAGAAACTGTTGTTCCCGGATCCATTGGATTATTTATTTTCATCCTGATGCGGTCATGATTCATTTCTGTTACAGAAATATTGATATCGAACATTGCATTAAAGTAGGAATTGTTCGAGGGTGATATGAACGTGTACATGGGTATAACAGTATCCTTGCTAATGTTCAATAGGATATTCTTTTCATTCCCAACCGTATCATTTGCATAGATAATCACCTCATGCCATCCCTCCGATAAGCCACTGAAGCCACTGAGCGTGTCATTTCCTGTGAATCCATAAATGGGGGCACCCCCATCAATGGTATACCATGTATCCGAGAAATGAGCGTCAGTAATCTCCACGCTTAATTCAAAAGAGGCATTATGGTAACTATTATTTGAAGGATTAAGTATCAGGATTTCAGGTGCAGTAATATCTTTCGTGAAGAGAACGGATGATGACATGATATTTCCTGCGAGATCCCTAGCAAATACTAGCACGGTATAATCTCCATCTGATAACTCATTGAATTCAACCAAGGTTTCGTTTCCATCATATGTATGGTTCTCCGCGCGGCCTTCTATCTTATACCAGATATCATCAACGAAGTTATTATCGGAAATTGTGGTATTGAGATCAAAAGGCGCGTTATATATTGTCCCATTGGTGGTTGGTGCATCGATGGTTATTATTGGTGACACAGTATCTTTGGTAAACTCCAAGATGGTCATGTTAGTATTCCCCGCAAAATCCTCTGCTATGAAATAAATGACATGGGAACCTTCTGAGAGTGCATCGAATTTTACGGCTGGAAAGACCTGAGAGCTATTTGCTGGAAACACGGTTGAATTTGCACCAAGATCATCCACCTTGTAATAACTACCTTGGTAATTCGTGTCAATGATGGAAATGCGGTATTGAAATGTCTTGTTGTAATAGGATCCATTCACTGCTGGCAAGAGCATTTCCATTGCGGGAATGATAGTATCCTTCGTGAAGGTAAAGGTAATGCTTGCTTGGTTGGATGCAGAATCATTTGCAAAAATCTCCATGGAGTGACTTCCTTGGTCCAAGGCATCGAAGATGGTTTGGGATATTGTAATCGGTCCGGTAAAGGATTCATTCCACGAGTTATTCCCATCAATGACATACCACGAATCTTCAAGATTAGTATCCGTGATGGTAACATTCAAGAGAAAAGTCGAGTTCTGAAAAGAACCATCAACCGGGTCTTCAAGGACCAAGACGGGATTCACCGTGTCTTTCGAGAAATTGATCATCGTGAAATTTTCATTTCCAGCCAAATCAATGGCATGAATCTCGATTTGATGCATGCCCTCGGTAAGTCCATCAAAATTTGCCAAGGTTGCATTACCTTCAAAGAATGTTGGATTTAGTCCATCCACTGTATACCACATGGAACCATAATTCTCATCGATCACGGTCGCATTTAGTTCAAAGGTGCTATCTTGGTATGTAAAGTTTGATGGTAGGTTCACGATGATTTGCGGTAAAACGGTGTCCTTGATGAAGGTAATGCTTGTCTCATTGATATTTCCTGCAGTATCGTTCCCAAGAACGTGCAAGACATGAGAACCATCATCGAATCCAGCGAAATCACCCGGTTGTATCGTTGCGGACCAGTTTTCACCATTATAGACCAAGTCGGACGTGATAGACTCGTTTTCAATGTAGTACCACATGGCGTCAAAATGGATATCATCATTATCGCCAACGATTTCAAAGCTCGAATTGAAATGTGAATTATCTCCTGGAGAAAGGATATTCACAACGGGTAGAATGGTATCCTTATTGAATTGAAGCATGGAGTAATTTTGGTTTCCTGCCAAGTCTGACGCGTAGATATATAGCGCGTGGTTTCCATTCGAAAGGTCATTGAAAACCCCCACATTGAGAGATTCATTCCCGTTGAAGGGATAGGAGGTATTAAGCGGTGAATCTATCCGGTAAAACATGGACGTGGTATCTGGATATAAATCATCTATTTCTGTATTTATCTCGAAAGTTTGATTCGTTACAAGTCCTTGAGATGGTGAAAGAATGTTGACAGTGGGTAAATCGGTATCCTTGACAAAATCTATCCGGTATGAATGCTCGTTCCCTGCCGTATCATTGGCATAGACTATTACGAAGTGAGAACCATCAGGAAGCGAATCAAATGCGCCAGAATCGATGGTATCATTCCCCGTGAACGAATACGTGTCATTCGAATAACTATCGATGCGATAATAAGTGGATTCGAAATTATCATCAGTTATTGTTGTATTAATGGTGAATGATTCATTTTGATAGGTATTATTGGAGGGATTGGTAACCACGACCACAGGATTTGTGTAATCCTTGTATACCAAAACAGACTCGTTAGCATAATTCAATGATAGATCAAGGGCTTCCACGGTAATATTATGCCATCCTTCAGCTAGAGAATCGAAGATCACGTTGATGGTCTCGTTACCATTGAAGGAATACCTCGAAGAATCAATATAGTACGCAAAACTCGTATCATCAAGGTTATCATCCACCATGGTGGAATTAATCCAAAAGAGCTGGTTATGAAACGAGCCGTTCAACGGGTTATCGATGGTTATTCCTGGTGCAACGCTATCCACGATCATCGTAGTAGGATAATATATATTGGTTTTTTGATGTGTTCCATTATTAGCGAAAATGAAAATGGTGAAATTATCGTTATCAAGACCGCCAACCATGCTGATATTGAGAACATCCTCGTGTTCTCCCGTTGAATTGGTAATTCCCCATGAAGCATTTTTATATACCTCCACGCCTGCCGAATTATTAATTTGGAGCGTTAGGGAAGCCCCATTGATGTTAAACCATTCAGTGGATATGCTTATCGTTTCGGTGTTGTTATAATACGTTTTATCCGTGCTCACTTGGAGGACGGGGGTGCCAATGAAAACAAATTCACCGAGAAGATCGGTATTTGAGGGTAACGTGAGATTCAGGATATTAAGATTCCTATCTATCATGTATTGCGCACCAATATCCAACGGATCGATCCATGATGCACTTGTATCATTCCAAAGATAGGGGGTAATACTTGCATCGTCAATTTGTCCATCGTTGTATCCAACCAATAGGGAATAATTCAACGAGAACGCCCCACTTTCATTATGCACGAAGCGCACGGTGAATCCATCAGCAGCGCCAGGTGTGCTTGGAATCTGGTACATGAGATCCGATGTATTGTTTACACGTTCAACGTAAAAATTATTGCTTGAAATGTTTCCTTCCACGGATATATTCATGTTTAATCCCGCATACTGGTGCAATGCTGGTGCAGGGTTCACAGGGACAATTTGGTATGTAGGGGGTCGTAAATTGATGAATACAGAATCTTCGATTCCCTGTTGCGTGTTCAATCCGATATCATAAGAATATTGGATTGTATAATTGTAAATGCCAGCAGGATCGCTAAATCTAACTGGAATATCGAGCGATGTGCCGTTGGACCAACTGCCTGAAGTATAAGGTAAACCATTTATCAAGACATTATACTGGGGATTCACGGGTGGAGGACCAATTTTCACTATCTCCCATGGGATAACATAGCCATCTAATCCTTGATAATAATCCTTATCTCCCGGAGAATTAACAAGGGGTAAGATTACTAATGGATAATTATCAATGATATTCGTGCTTGTGTATGGCGTGTTGCCAAAGCCATCAAGATCAGAATCATAATCAGAATAAGTACCCCACAAGTTACCACCGATATTGGGACCACCAATGACATTTTCTGACCCCATTGATAATTGATAGAAGATATTGGTAGCATTATTGCATGTTACATCTACCGCATTGAGTGCAAAGATATTATTATATACCACGTTTTCAGAGGTGTTTGCATCAAGTAAAATGCCTGTTGTTATCGATCCCGAGACTGAATTACCATGGATTTCATTGAGAGTTTTATTTTGAGACAAGTCAGAGATATCGATGGCAATAACCAAGGATGAGAATTCATTACCGTGCACCTCATTACCAGATCCGGCAATACCAATTCCGGTTCCACTTGATGAGTTCACGATTTGATTTCCCGCAACCAACATGGAACTTGCTCCAGGCTGCGCCTCGATTCCGAATGACGTGAAATTTGATAGAATGTTCGTGCTAATGTTGAGATTATTGCTAGCATCGATTTGAATGCAGGTGTCGGAACCTTCCATTCTATTACTTGTTATTATCGTGCTGTTACTATTGAAGTTCCTTATCATCAATGATGAATTCCCTCCAACATCCGATATCTCATTATCTATGAGCTCTATATGGTTGGACCCAGAGAGCATTACAGCCATCGAGAATCCTGCATCAATGATATTCCCATGAAAACCATTTTCATGAGCATTCTGGATGAATACAGCACGGTCACATTGGGTGATGTTGTTGTCTTGAATGACATTTTGCCCTGCATCACTCAACAGGAGAAATGCAGTTTTGTTAACATTGACATGTGAATTCTGAAACGTATTCCTGATACTCGATGCGCCAGATATTTCAACTCCATGGGTGTTTGGATTTGATGGTAAGGAATTAGAAATATTGTTCAAATCAAGAAGATTGTCAGGTGCATTGATTACCTTCACTGCAACCTCGGTGAAAGATGTGTTCAAGCGATTATTTGTGATATTGTTATAGCTACACGTGGGTGTTTGTAGGATAACCAGTGATTGCGTGTTATTGAATATCCAAGATGAGTCGAGTGTATTTGATTGGCCGTAAATATTAACACCATGACCTGAATTCACCGTTACTGACACATTACTCATTTCATTAAGGTTACCACTCACGCGGATGCCATCAAGTACATTATTTTCAACACGCGTGTTGTTGATATTGTTATTGTTACCCGTGATTGAGATTCCATATCCTGTGCATTCGTGGACATACGAATTATTTACAGTGTTCCCCCCACCCGCGAGAAGGATTCCCGTTCCTCCGGCTTTAACATCCATATCTTCCATGAAAGCATTCCCAGCGTAAATCCTCATGCCATCCCCTTCAACATTCATCGACACGTTTGCGATCATGCCAATATTCGAGCAAGTAGACAAGACATGAATACCAATTGATGCATTATTGATCAAGATGTCTTCAATCTGGATATTATCAGCATCAGAAAGCTTGATACCGGTCCCACTTCCAGCACCCGTGATATTTATGAGATTAATTCTCAAGTGTTGGGTAGTATTCGAGATGGAGATGGCAATACCCGTGGTTGACGCATTTATTTCCCAGTTATCGATAATCCAAGGATCCAATTCTGTCCCTGAACCTGCCGTAACTGCCGTTGATGTGGTAAAATTCGCATTTGATGTGATATTCACGGGAGCGTGGGGTGTGAACGATCTTCCCAAGCGGTTTTTATCAAACTTTCCCGATTTCAAGTTCCATGGTAAAATGAAGGTGATGGTTAATGAAAACGATAGGAGAAGCAAAGTCGTGCATAGAAAACCCTTAAACTTCTTTTTCTTTCCTGAACGTGATTTCAATTTCAATTGGATCAAGGTCTACCCTCCAGCGATGTGCTTTTTACAGTATTTCATGGAGCGTGCATGCAGTAAGTATACCTAGGAACTTAGCAACATGTTATAAAAAATCTTATGATGAAAAACAATTTAAAAACAATTGGTGAATGAGAAGACTCGAATCAAATAGCTCCTTCATCTTGATGAATTAAAGGACCTAAAAGTATACCAAAGCAAAATAAAATAGCTTGGAAAAGGTTCATATGATTTCTGATAAGTCCTTGGACATTCCTTGGGAACCATCAGCCTTTATGATAAGTAAATCCATCATTTCTCCCGTAGTGGCATCCCGCTTGATGGAATTAACGATTGCTTTTTCAGCTAGCTCTTTTCCTTGCTCCACGGTCATGGTTTCATCGTATTCAGCTTCCAAAATGCTAATGGCCAGGGTAGTCGAGGACCCTGTGGCCGCAAAATCATCAGGAATGAGACTTCCAACCGGATCGAGCGTGTATATCGCAGGGCCATCCTTATCCACGCCGCCAACGATAACTTGAGTGTATAAAGGTGCCATCTTACGCTGATAGAGAAATCCAGAGAGGAGCTTGGTGAGAGACTTCACGGACATGGTCGTATGATTATTCAATTCATACAAGTTTGCATTTGCCCTCATTATTTTCACGAGCATTTGCATATCAGAGATCAATCCAGATACCGAAAAGCCTATGGTATCAGTCACCCTGAAAACTTTTTTTACTTTTTTTGAGGTGACGGTATAGCCCCAAATCACCCGCCTCTCATTCCCAAGAACGACACCATCAACACATTTCAATCCCACCGATACAGCACCTGGGATAACGATTTGAACTTGTTGTGCTTCAGGAGTGGTTAAACCTGTCCTGAATTCTGGTCCAGCAAGTGGGATGGTAGTATCAGGTAACTTCATGGTACTAGAGGCAATGGTCCCGGTTTATTTATCCTTTGTTGTTATCACCTTCCTTCATGATATTTTCATTTTTGAGTTGATATTGAATTATTCCTTGGAACCAGCAACCATTTATACTTGTTCATTTCTTGATTCTCTTTCAGGAGTTTTCTCAAGGAAAAAATACTTGGAATGGAGTGGGGATTGCATTTCAAGAAACAGTGAGGGTATGCAGGGGTATGGCTCTTCGATGAATTGACATTCCTCACATTCATGAAGCATCAAGGGTTGGAGGTTAATCACCGGACCATGGCGAGATCGAGAAAATGCCAAGAAAAGGAGAGGAAATTCAAAATCTCAGGTGAAGGAGCTTTCAATATAGTTTAAAAAGACCATGAACCTAGTTATTATAGCACAAGATAGCTAAAAGTTGAGGATTTACGTAATGACGTTCACTTTGCATCCGGTCACGTCAAAAATCGTATCGACGGTGTCTAAAGTTATCACCCAGTATTATAGTTCTTGGGACGAATCGAAAGCCAAGCATTACGTGTTAAAAGCAATTCGGGAGCAGGAACTCAAGCATCACCAGCTTCTCATCCATTTCTGCAAGCTATCCGTGAAAGAGCGGAAAGAATTATGGATGAGTATCTTCAAAGAGCTTACTGATTTTCTCCCTGATAAACGGCTTCAACGCAAGGTTTTCAAGCGATGCAAGGAAAACATGGAAGAATGCATGGTTGGAGCCTGCGAGGACGCTAAGGAAGAGTCCAGCAATTAGAAAATTGCCAGCATTCACGTGCCAACGCAATGTGCCGCACTCATTTTATCGTTATCGATTTGCAACCTTGAAGCTGTTTCGGCAATGACGGCATCTAAGTAGGTGAAAGCTACCTGCTCAAATGCCGTGCCTTCCGGGGTGAGCTTGGCAGTATCATCCATCGTTTTCCTATCACGCTTGGTCCTCCCCAGTAACTTGATGGTGAGATCTCCAAGCCGACCAATCACGGATTTCGGGTAACTGGTGATGACAATAATTGCCTTTGGCTCGCAATCTCCAACATACGTCCTGAGAAGCTTTTCCACGAGTGGTGTCGTCCCCGAACCACTCAGGACAATGAGATAATCTCCGTCCTTGATCCTGGGAATGGAGGCAAGATTTGTCACGATATAGGGTTTTGCACCGAGATGAACCAATCGAGTCGCAAAAGCCTGCAGGATAAAGGCAGACCTGCCAGAGGCCAAGAGGAACATGTGCCTCTTATCGTGAATTGCTTTCATGATAAGATCAATGAATTTCTTGGTACCATCCAGGTTATTCTTGAGGTGCTCGATGTTCTCTTTCAGGTTGTCCATAATCTTGTACATGGAGCGGAAAAGTATTTTATCTTCCTTGTTAACTTCCTTGCTTCCTTCGTCGACGCGTTCATTGGCCTTAGACATGCGATATCATTCCTGAAGCGATTTTTTGGGGCGAGAGCTGCTTGAACTACATGCCTAGCTTTGATGAATCTATTTTAAAACTTGACACGGTTATTCCGAGGTTAATATCCGAGTGCAATCGATAACCCAGGACACGCCATGCGTGATCCCGGCGAGGGTATTTATAATTAAACCCGGGCTCTTATATCTCATTCCATTAAAAGAAGAATACTAAAAACCTTCCAATAATTCAGGAAATTGAACGAGGTGTTGAACACAATGCCCATGGTAAAACTCGTTGCAGATTTTAAAAAGCGTTCGGTGGATAATGTAGACAGCACGCCTTTTTTCACTTGTGAAATCATCTTCCCAAGTACAATCGTTCGACATTTTTTTTCAATCAACGAACACCTCCCCGTTCATGATTTCGTGGAGAAAGCAAGGTTAGCCATGCACGAGGCGAATGAAAAAGTGAAGGAGAAATACGGTTTTTCCTGTTTTGGTTGCACTTATTACGACCAGAAATTATGCAAGATGTTGGAAAGGAAAGACCTGCAAGGTTCAAGAGTCCTCGTTCGTGAAATGAAAGGATGATTGCTGGAAAAAACCCAGGACTTCATTGTTTGATCCGGGTTTACGAGTAACTATAGCGCGATGGAAGTACCATGAAAATCCTTGCTATCGGGTTCGATATTGGTGGAGCGAATGTTAAAGTAGCTTCAGCCATGATCCCCGTGGTCATGGATACCGATGCCATCCTAGAATCGGCTTTCGTTACAAGGAAATACTTCCCGTTATGGAAGAATAGCATTGATTTACTGGAAAATGTGTTACATGATAGTCTTTTAAAGCACGTGGAACATCACGAATCACTACTGGCATCGGGTAATCCTTGCACTATTCGGGTTGCAGCAACAATCACCGGAGAGTTATCGGACGCGTTTAATTCCAAGAAAGAAGGCATTATGAAGATATCTGGTGCATTGTCACTTGCATGTGAGCGGGTACGAAACATGTTTTTAGAGGTCAAACCACTATTGAAGATTAAACGACCGGTTTTTTATGGCATTGATGGCCATTTCAGGGAATTAGATGAAGCCATCGAGGATTGGCGCATTATATCAGCAGCCAACTGGCACGCAACAGCTCGATGGTTGGGAACGAGAATTAAAAATGGGCTTTTGATAGATTGTGGTTCAACTACCACGGATATCATTCCCATAATTGGACATCATCCATGCACCAAGGGAAGCACAGATTTCGAGCGTTTGATGAGTGGAGAACTCGTTTACACGGGAATTCTTAGGGCAACTATCCCGTCCATAAGCCATGAGGTGCCGGTAGGAGAAAAGATGGTTCCAGTGAGTTTCGAGAAATTTGCCATCATGGCGGATGTATATCTGATTCTTGGGATGATCTCACCTGAAGATTATACATGCGAAACCCCTGACGGAAGGGAAAAAAACAGTGATGCGGCATGCAGGCGCCTTGCGAGACATGTATGCGAGGACGCGAGCGAGCTCGGACACCAAAAGATCATGGATATGGCCAAATACTTGCATGCTCAGCAGGTTAAAAGGATCGCCACTTCAGTGAAGCAAGTCATGCAATGGGTCCAAAATGCACGAGAAGGCAAGAAGAAAAAGAATTTAATAGCTTATGGAACAGGATTGGGAGAGGAAATTCTAATAGAACCTGCCGTGAAGGCTGCGGGAATTCGCGAACAGAAATTGTCAGCACATTTCATTGGCAAGGAACACTCCATTTCCTCATCAGCGATAGGTATTCTGTTCATAATCATCTTGGATTCTTGCATGGGTGAAAGTCTTGCCGAGTGAAGTATATATCAAGGTTTCCGGTACGATACTCGATGATGGGAAATACTTGATAAAAACTTGTACCGGTTTGGTAAATTTGGCTCACGAAAATTTAGATACTCAATTCCATGTTATCATGGGTGGTGGTGCAAGAGTTGACGCCCTTCGAAAATCTTTTAGAGAAAATCGAATGTCCCTCGTGAAAACATGGCGAGATCTTACTGGAGAAACCCTTGAACCAAGATATGCAGCACACTGGTTAGCCATTCAAGAAATGGAGAAAAACGGAAAAGTAGTTCAAGAATTATTTGAACCCGTTGGAAACCTGAACATGGAAACAGGAATTAAGTACCAACTCCAACAAGCGGACACTGTCCCAGAATCTTGGGACGTCACCTCCGATAGTATCATATACTGGCTGGCAGTTCATGAAAGCAAAAGCAATGAAAGGGATCCAATCATCATTCTTCTCAAGCCAGTTGATGGGGTTTTATGCCCCCATGATCGCAAATCCTGGAAAGAACGGCGGGACGAAAAGATAACTGGATCTCTTTGTCCAGTGGTACATATCAAGAAGGATGGAACGATCCATCCACGGTTGCACGCGTATCCCTTTGATAGGCACATCTCGCATCTCGTTCTTGAATATGGAATACCCTTTTACATTGTAAACGTGCGCCTTCCATGGCGTATCAATGGTATCCTAAAAGAACCCGATGAACCCCAAACTCCATGCACGAAGGTGTCAAGATTGCCCAATGAATTTGCACACGTGAAGAAAACCACATGAAGATGAAGGGGATGGAGGAGTTTCGATGATTCTCTCAATTGAAAAAGAGTCACAAAGTATTTCAGAATCAAGCCGTGTCTTTGAACTGACTAGAACCCTTCCATCCAAGTCTTCGAGATCGTTCATGACTTGGCTTACCCTAAAAAGCAAAGAAAGTGGCACGTGGAAGGTAGTATAAGGTCTATCAAACCGCTTGATGAAATCCAACAGCGGTAGATTTTCAACAAGTATGCGCGTGAAAAATCCATAAATGGTATCCATGAGATCAAGAAATTGGTTCATTTCCAATACATCATCTGCATTCCTGCATGTGTTGTGAGTTGCTAACAAAAAACCTTGAATGGCAGATTCGAGATCAGGCACCTCGTTCAGGAACGGGGATCCTGAAAGAGCATCTCGCACGCGGTTCGTTTCGGTAACATGCGGGTGCGTTTGGATTTCCATTGTCGATGGTTTCCTGCCTCTATTGATTGTATTCCAAGCGGTAATGACCAAATCCTGAAGAAGGTCGACATCCACCCTGTATAACTCGAAAAGATGAATGAAGTGCATGGGTTGATCATTCAAGACTCTTACCCTGAACGGGGGTATGGGAGGCATGAACAATAACGAGGGTATAGTAACGAATGGTTCACAGAGAGTCTCCATTCCGGGAAGGGCATCCAAGAGTGAATTCCCCAGCACATCGACGAATTTCCTGTTTTTAGGGGGAAGCATAATTATTCACCAGGATTTCCCTCTTGGAGTTGTTTCCAGGCTTGCAAGTAACGCTATAATTAACCTCCAAGGTGTCAGTATTGAATTCAGAAAAAATTTCACGGAAACCAGAATTTAATGACAGGAGAAAGCGGCCTTTTATATTCCTGCAAGTTTCCAGCAAGAATTCGTGATCAAAAGGGCAATTGTAGGCATACTCCGTTTCGTAAGGAGGATCTAAATAGAAAAATGTCTTTTGAGAATCATATTTCTTCACGACTTCGTGGAACGGCAGCTCGTGCAAATGCACCTGCTTCAAGCGTTTATGAGCTTGCATGAGGGGATATTCTTTGAACATGTAAGACCTTGCTTTCTTGTCTGGTGTCGAGGCAAAAGGTGAATTGCATGTTCCCTTCTTGTTGAACCGAAAGAGACCGCCATAAGCATTTTTCACTATGTAATACATCCTGAATGCTCGTTCGACGGGTTCAAGGTCATCCCACTTGGAACAACGGTATTCCATGAAAAAGTCTCTTGCAACCAAGCTACAACGCAATCGCCTCATGAATCTTCCAAAAAAGCGTTCATCTTGAACTACCCTGTAGAAATTCATGAGATGGGAATCGATATCTCCTAGCACTTCAACCCTTGAAGGTTTGGGTTGATTCCCTTGCCTGGTGGAATTCTTGAAGAAAAAAATTGCTGCAGAACCTGCAAATGGTTCAACATATGTTTCGTGATCTTCTGGAATCAACCGGCATATCCTCCGCCGGAGCAGTCGCTTTGAGCCAACCCATTTCAACGGTGAATCCATCAGGTAAGAAACTAGAAGGGAATTTAAAAATATAACTTCAGATGGAAGTTCCGCAATTGGTGCACACAATTTCCCCTTCGAGATTCTTATCGATCAAGCCCCCGCAATATGGGCAGTATTTCCGAGTTTCCTCGAACTTATCCGACTCCGGACTCAATTTGGTATTATTTTTCACATGGGAATGTGGGTAGGAAGGATTATGGGAGTCCAATGGTTCAGGTGTAGTTTCTTGTTGCGTTGATTCATTTTCGAGCAAGTAATACTTCATTTCTTGAATGTAGATGATGAGATCGTTGATTTTGGGAATGTATACTATAAGGAACAACAGGCCGGTGATAATCGTGAGGAGAACTAACCAGAACCAATTCATATGACGTAAGGATATTCTAACCTTCGTGATTTGCTGTCCGGTGTTCAAGGTCCTTGATTGCAAGACAATCCTTCCCCTTGCAAACCATAAAGTTCCTTGTTGCTTCTTGGATGGATAGCATATTTTTATAATCCTTGTATCTACCTTGGGTGGATTCCCTCTATTCAAGATATCAAATATCTTATCATCTTTCAACCGGTCTTCAATCAATGGGAGATAATAATCCGCTCCGCCTGACATCGTGATGGATTTGGATGGAATGAGCATTTCACCTTTTTAATGGTATACCCTGATGACTCATTTCAAGTAAGAAAGTCATGGCTAAAATATTACTCCTTGATGACTTCAATAGGAAAAAAAATGATTAATAAAAGTGGAGATGGGATCAATCGCTCAAATTACCTGCGCGAATGACATCATCGATGCGAACGATCATCATTGCAACTTCTGCAGCTGTCCTGACGGCAACCTTCATTAGATCAACGGGTTCCACAACTCCAGCATCTCGCATGTCTTCAACTTTATTGGTATAGAGATTATATCCCTTGAAATAATCACCTTCATTCACATGCGACGAACGAATAGCACTAAGAGCTTCTATGCCATCGATTCCTGCATTCTCAGCTAAGGTGAGGGGGATGCTTTCCAATGCCGTTGCAAAGCGCTCTATGACGAGTTGTTCTCTTCCCGTGAAGGTCTTGGCGAATTCGTTGAGTTGTTTTGAAATTTCCACCTCAACAGCACCTCCACCTGCAACGATATGAGGGTGCTCCAAGATTTTGGATGCAATGCAAAGAGCATCATGTAAACCACGTTCAACTTCATCGAGTGATTTCCCACCTTCACCCCGGATCAAGATAGTTAATGCTTGTGGGTTCTCGCAACCTTCTATGAAAATAAACTTCGAGTCGGCTACCGGTTTCTCTTCTATCACCTTGCAGCTTCCTAAATCATCCGGAGTTGCGTCATCTAGTGAATTGAGAATGCTCGCGCCCGTTGCCTCGGCAATGAGCTTTATATCCGAGGTGCTAACGCTCTTGATTGCCATGATCCCTGCCTTTTTCAGGAAATGAATGGCTGTATCGTCCATAGATTTACTAGAAATCACCGCATTGACACCAAGAGATACCAACGAATCAATCTTTTTCTCTGCCATCCGCTCTTCTTCATCAAGGAAAGACGCGATGTTCTCGGGGGATTTTATGGAGATTTTTGCATCCCATTCCCCCTTCTTTGCTTCCAATGCAAACCCAAGAATTGCGATCTTCGGTTGATCTACTCGTCGAGGCATCTGGCTGTGGACGATTTCTTTATCGGAGACGAACCCGTGAATAAGCTTGGTATCCTCAAGGGCGTCCCCTCCTTCCTTTTTCACGATCTTGATTTTATCAACATTGCGCTTGAGTGCTTTTATTCCTGCCTTCTTGAGGGCAAGCATAGCATCCAAGGCGATGTCGCTTAGTCTATCTTTTCCAAGGGATATGAGTTTGCTATTCATGGATGTACTCACGACTTTCTTCATCATATCCCTGTCACTTTCATCAAGTTCTTGAGCGATTGCATCAAGGATCTCCAGCGCCTTGTTCTTGGCAGCATAGATGCCCTTCGCCACGATACTGGGATGAACACCGCTATGAATCAGCTCACCGATGCTTTTCAAGATGTTACCAGCCAAGATCACGCTGGTAGTTGTTCCATCCCCGACCTCATCATCTTGGGTTTCTGCAACGCTTACCATCATTTTCGCAGTAGGATGCTTAACATCGATCTCCTTCAGGATGGTAGCACCATCATTGGTGATGGTGAGGTCCCCCAATCCATCGATCAGCAGCTTATCCAAACCTTTTGGGCCAAGAGTGGACCTTACCGCTTCAGCAATTGCCATTGCTGCAGCCATATTATTCTCGAAGGCTTTCTTGCCTCTTTTTTGTTCCGTACCTTCCTTTAAAACAACCATTGGAAGATTCTTGTATAATGGCATTATTGTTCACGTGCATTAATCAGGTTACGTACTTGCATTTTAAAGTGCAAGTAAGCATTAAAGGTTTTATCTACCTTGAGAGAGAAGACTCGCTATCTTGAAGGGTGATCTAACGGTTGGATGAATTTCACCCTTCAGGAACTACACGGTCCCGCGTGTATTACATGGTGGTTCGTGCGTGTCTTCAAGATTAGGCAAGCGGGGCGCGCCCAGGTTGAAAGTTTTTTAGGAATGATGGAAAGTATAGATGTAACCATTTGCTTGGAAAGGTGGTAATTATCCTTGGATATCCAAATAACCTATTCCAACATTCATGAAACTCATCGGGATTCACGATAATGAGTAACGAAAATATAACGATACGGCAATACAAGGAAGATGACAAGGATTATGCCACGAACCTTATGAGGCATTTATGTAATACATTCCATGTGGAATTTGACGAGGAACGTTGGAAACGAGCGTTAGATGAAAAAATCTTGAAATCTGACCTCACCAGGTTATTCTTGGCGGAAATCAAGGATGAGATCGTGGGGATGCTAGTTGCTGATATAAGGCGAGGGGGTAGTTCCACGAGAACGGGGTACATTACTAACTTGATAGTTGCCCCGGATTCGAGAAACATTGGAGCGGGGGAAAGTTTAATGAAGCATGCCATTGATTTCTTGAGAGAAAACCACGCCCAAGCGGTAAAGGTGAACGTGAGAGCAACTGTTCCAGATGCGAGACGCCTTTTCACCAAGCTTGGATTCAAGGAATACGTGATTCAATACTTCAAGCCACTGTAATCCAAGAAAGATTGTCAGTATTTGTGAATGATTTTTTCTTGGATGGCTTTTATTGCCTTTAAGGGGCGCCGTGCAAGGATTTTTTTCAAGTTACTTGGCAGGGCAATCAGAGTGCATTGCTTGGGATCACGTATAGTTCTAATGATCTTGACAATCCTGAGAGGACGAAGTCTTCTTGAAAAAAATAATTGCTTAAAGGTGCCACCGAGCACTTTCAGTGGTTTTGTCGTTAATATAATTGCAGGTATCCTTCCTTGAAACGTTTCCATGGAATTGGTTTCTACGCTCCCGGTTTCCTTGGCAGTATTAGCAATTCCTTCATCTTTAGCACCAAGGGTTGCTATCTCCTCTTTTGTTGGATCATTCAATGCCGCCAAGTATTCCATGGTTTTCAGGAATGACGGGTGTCGTGAAATGGCTGCTGCATTTCCTAGATCCACGGAATTATCTATAAGGTTCGATATATCAACCGGGATGATATCCTTGAGCATGCCGTCCTTGATCTTCAACAACCAAGAGTTTATGGTTTTCTCGCTCGGATTTGAAATGCAAAGGAGAAAACCTGGTGCATTTTCCATCCATTCGGATAGGCCAATTGACACATATCTTGCTATTTCACGAGGGCGAATCTTAGGTAAATCTAGACGCAAACCGGAAACCCTTGCGAATATCCTCGGGAATACTCTTACCACGGGTGGCCTCGGTACCATGAACCAGCTTTCCTCGAAATTCTTAAGGAAATTTGCAAGCATCTCCACGATCACACCCAAGAAATCAAATCCCTGTGATTCAAAGGAATTACTCGCAAGCACATCAATTATATTGAGTAAAATATCGATCAATGGACGATTTCTGAGCAATAGCACGTGAGTAACTCCTTGGTCTTGCTTGATCCGGAAAATCAATTCTCGGGCACCATGCAACCCTGAAGGAAAGCTTTCTTCAATTTTAATCTGGAGAGGGGAGATGTGTACCCGATTTCTTGATCGGTCGATTTTAAAGGGCAAGATGGCATGCATTCCTGCAAAAGCAAGCACCATTGGCTTTCCCGGGAGTAATTCCTCGATGAATACTTGGAATGCAGATAAATCGATATCTTCCAAGAGTAGCGCCACCTTTCCTAGAAATACATCCAGCTTGCCAGGAGCCGGGTGAAAAATCACCTTCCCTTTTCTCCAAGCTATCGTGAGATTTTTCATTGATCTTAATAGTAAATCGAGGGTAATGCCTTCATGTTTTTCATTTCTTTCCTGGATATTGGAAGCAATTAGCTCAAGAGATTTCTGGGTAATTACTCTCATTCTCTGGATGTCGCAATCTTCCTGCTTGGAGATTTCTTTTAGAATACCATCGAGGATGCTGGCATCTTCCTTTCCGTTATCTCCATTTAAAATTCTCCTTAGGGAGATTGCATCCACATCAGCCAAGGTTGTTTCATCTAACTGCTGATACCTGTAACCCATCTTGGGATCATTCATCAAGTAACCACCGGAGATCATGGCTCCAGTATCCATGTCAAGGATAAGATCAACGGAGTTCTTCCAAGAACCCTTGATTTCCAATCCGTGCGTCTTGAAAAATTCTCCCAAGAATCCTTTCGGCACCAGCAAGGGTAGCCAAGGGAGCTTGATCAACTCTAGGTGTGAGGGATCACTTGCAAGTTGATCGCCTGCAGACATGGCAAAATTCTTGGCATCGCACCGTTCCTTCATTGCATCAACGTGCCATGTCTTTAGCCAACGCGCTATCGTTCCAGTGCTCCCAGAATCACTCTTGATCTCTACTTTTTCATCCATCTTCATCAACCACTTCTTGAAGGCAGCTTGGGTGAATGGTGGGATTGCGACAGGTGGGAAGGTTTTTTTTCATTCGATTGGTACAAACCCACGTGCATGCACCATGCCATAGATAGCACGCTTCAATATATTGTAATAAGCCAGCTATCATCTAAATACTATCGCCACAAGGGATAACCATGGAAACAACCTACCATCCTGAAATCCCCGATACCAAGTTTAGGACACTTCCAGCTCCACTACTTGAAGGTGTTTTGGAACGAAGCATTGAGTATGGTTTTTACGAGCACCTCCAAGAATTCAGGGACGAGTTCCGTCTTTGCTCCGAGGATATCAATTATCATGAAAAAATGGAAGAGATAATGAATTTTCTTCTTGAGGATACATGGTACATGATATCTAATGAAGCAGCGGATAATGATATTCCTGTCTTCATCTTCCAAAAGGAGAATGCGTCATTATTTCTCTCTGGTGCAATCGCGGAAAAGCTTCATGGAGTCGTGATGATACTGACGGCAGGAACGAAATCGGAATTGAGGTTTTTCACCAAGAAGGTAAATGGGCTCATGACCACGTGAATTAGCGATTGATAAAAAAAAGGATGAGCATGAGGCGCTTCATGGTTATTTCATCAAGAATAGCACGCGGGTGAGCTGAATTCATTCTTTTTTCTGGAATTCCTTTATTGCCTGCATGACCCGCTGCCCCATCATGAGTGATGGTGCTCCACCCATGAGACTTGCAACGAAAACAATCTCCATGATCTCTCCCGGTTTTGCCCCGTGTTCAAGTGCATCTTTGGTATGAATCGCAATGCACCATTCACATTTTGTAACCACCGATAGCGCGATAGCAACGAGTTTCTTGGTCTTGACATCAACGGCTCCTTCACGTTCAGTTTCTTGCTTGAATTTCTGGAATGCCTCCAAGAAATCGGGATATTGCTTCCCCATTTCTTGAAGGGTCCGCTTTACCTGTGTTAAACGTTCTTGCATTCTTGGCATCATCTTTACCTCCCGTTGGATGTCGGATTTACCGACGAGATCACTTATATTAGTGATTATTACGCGGATATCGTGCTGACGAGCTTGAAGTCATGCGCGATAAGAGGTGGTTTAATTTTTAGACGCTTTCAACCTTAGTAATCATTCAAGGAATTCCACTGAAATGTGAATCACGGTTTTGCTTAAATTTGGTTGAAGCAGCATCCAAATCATTCAAGAATTCGTCCAAGGATTTCCCCGCTGCAGCCTTTGTAGCTGCAATGAGAGTTTCGCATTCATTCGCATCCATGAACCTCGCGGCGTCCAAGAGATTAGACGCATCTCTTGGAGGAACCACGAGAAATCCGTGTTTATCCGCGTGAATGAGATCTCCAGGAGTGATTTCAACTCCAAATACGTGTACCGAACAATTCCACCTTACAGGATGGCTATACGCGTGTCCAACGCAAAGGCGTTTTGCAATAGCCTTGAACCCGATTATACTCATTTCATCAACATCCCGGATAGCGCCATCCGTGATGGTACCAACGCAACCTAATGCTTTATGGATGGAGGCATTCACCTCCCCCCAAAAAGAACCAACCGAGCAGTCACCATCCAAGTCTTGTACCACGATGATCTTGGGATAATCTCCCTGTCCCACGTATTCCCTGTACGATCGCCACGCACCAGGTGATTCTTCCTTGTGGCGGTGATTTCCCGGTTCTATCACGACCGTCATGGCATATCCGACCATGGCTCCCATCTCCCCCATGAAATCCCGGGTTTCCTCCCGATTGAAGATCAATGCCAGTCTATCATTGGATGTGATAGCTTCAAGACCATTATAAATAGTAGGCGTATTCCAACGTGCAAGCTGTAATAATTCACCGCGAGAAAGAATTCGTTTTGCTTGATTATCGTTCTTTCCAGATGCCATGGTATGAGTTTACCCCCGGGTGCATATAAGTCCACACCCGTTAGCACGTAAACGTTTGGGAGTGAAAGAAAAATAATTCAAGCGGTTCCTGCTGATGAACCCTCTGCTTCTGCCCTGAGACGTTGGTAGTGACGTAATACACATTCTCTAGCGGCATAAACGAAAGCACGTTTCACGTTCGTTCCAGTAATAGCAACGGTTTCGAAGACGACCGTGTGGGGCATCTTTGCTGCCCCGAGCACCTCGCGAACCTTTTCAATTGGTGTTATCTGCGGTAAATCTCTCTTGTTTGCGCAAACTACCATTGGCACTTCGGGGGGTGTTTTACCACCATCAGGGCTCAGCACCTTGGAACCGTAGAATTGCAGAAGTTCCTTCAAGGAATAGATATTTTCATTCCATTGGGCAACGTCCGAATCCCAAAAGAACACGAGCGCGTCGGTTCCCTTCAAGACAGTCTTCCGCTGAAACTTGTGGCGTCTTTGTCCAGCGACCGTATACACTTGAAACACGACGTTGGAGACCTTGGCAACCAAGCGATCGAAGAACAGCGTCCTACCCGTGGGATCGGCGATGCTTTGCAATTTACCTGATGCAAGACCCTCCTTCTCGTACACCCACGAAAGGGCTGTTGTCTTGCCACCCATGGAGGGTCCCCAGAAGACCAACTTGAAAACCAAAGTGCCGTCTGCCCTTCTACTTGGACACATAAATATTTCACTTTAAATTATGAACTGGATGTTAGTAATTCTATAGGGAATAAGTAATTGTTGGTTCCCGGGTTAATAAAGCTACGCACCAAACCGTGCGGGTGGAACCTCGTTCGACTTCTCCATTATCGAATCATCATAGCGTCTTATTAGTCTTTTATTGCAAAATATACCCAGCCACTTTCATGGTATCGGGAGATAATTTGCGTTCGATGAAAGCAAAGGTGTAAAGCAGTTCTTCGGAAAACACTCCCGGTCGACATGATGGCAGGCTCACTTAATTCCAAGATCCATCATGATACCATAAACGATGAGAAATGCCAAGTTTCGTACAACTCCCTTATCCATCACGCAGGTTGCAATATATGCCTGGTATCGATCTAGCATCATCTTCACCAATCCCCGGGTCGAATGTATACCTGTGGCATGTACATCTTGAATAAATTTTGTGATTTCATCGAGCTTGTCAATGGCAACATCACACAAATTCTTGATACGTTCTTGACCGACAACTCCACCAACATGGCTAAATATCCCAATTTCAACATCAAGTTTCTTGATCTTTTTCACGCTCTCGATATAGAGATCTTTCCGATACGAGGGCGCGGCTGTTGCTGGTAATGGTGAAAGGTGCTTGTGCAGGTTAATACCCATTGCCTCGCCAAAGAAACATGTCCATGGAACGCCATCCTTGAATATAACGGGTGACACATGATCGTCAGCGTGCCCAGGAGTTTCCAATAACTTGATGGAGAGATGCTTGTTGAGAGAATAAGTTCCACGGGATCTAATTATCTCGATCTCACCTTTATCAATATCAGCAACGGTTCCCAACAGGCGTGAAAATTGCTTGCGGGCAGGGGCAACGGCATCCTTGAGATCAGTAAGAAGGGGCGCCATCCTATCGTTGGTCATGATAGATACACGTGCTCCAATTTCCCGTAACTTGGAGGATAATATAGAAATCCCGCCCGCGTGATCGAAATGATGATGGGAGGGTATGATGTAAATTTCCTCATGTGGCAATCCGTGGAATGTGATGTAATTGATCAGCTGACCGGCCGTGCGAGAGGTACCCGCGTCAAGCAAGACAAGAATCCCATCATCCTCGATGATGCATGAATTTGCGAAGAGCGATGAATCATACATGTTCAAGTCAACAAGATGTAATCCCTCGTCTTTCTTTCCCGAATGATAAATACGACCTGCAGCGAGAGATTCATTTCCAGCCATGGCTTTGCACTTTATTTTGGTTCATTGTGCTTCAACATGATATTCCGTGGAAGGTAATTAACCCATTCATTTTTTCATGAAGAATAACGGTGCATAGATGATAACGTTCTCCACACTTAATAATTTCACGGTAACTTTCCCACTGGGAATGATGTGAACGTTCCAATGGTCTTCTTCAACCTTCGCAACCATCGTATGGCCAAGTTACACGGATTTAATAGCGAGTTGGATAAATCTTATTAAAAAGATTTGTCCATTCGTATGGATTAACAATACCGGGATTCGATGTTATCAAACGGCTTCGCCAATGTCCCGCTATTCAGCATCCCTATCCGCCCAAAATTCCATCAACCTAAATCCCGTGGCTATGGCCATCACACCTGCTAATCCACGAAGTGCAAGAACTGCCACCAGCTGACCACTGAACTCCATTGTTGTACTGAAATTCACCATCTGGTATATGGCATATATCACTTGTATAAATCCCATGATGATAATGATGACGCCTGCAGGACGCACGAGCTTCACGTTCAACCACATGACCAAGGTTATAGAACCCATGACTATCAAGCCAATTTCAAGATAATCCATCATGAGGAAAATTGAGACCACGATGCTAGCAAGAATTGCAATGTTTATCGAGAATTCAATTTTTTGTTCCATGAAAGATGGTTTAACCCATCAAGGAATAAATGTTTTCATTCCATCGGGCTACTTCCGAATCCAAGCGAACGCGAGTGCACCGGTTCCCTTCAAGCCATTCTTCCGCTGAAACTTGTGGCATCTTTGTCCAGCGACCGCATAGACTTGAAACACGACATAGGAGACATTGACAACCAAGGGTTCAATGGTCCTGTGAATGTATTAATGCGTGCGGAGTCTCTTTCAATTATCATGGAACAAGGTGATTTTCATCTGGCACGTTTTCATCGACTTGCATAACGTGATCGTGAAAATTGAAGCCGTGGGACGTAGATACAGGGAATTCGTGCTGAATGCATTAACGATAGCGGGCGTGGATGAAGATGTTGGAGCCAAAGCGTTTAATAAAGCACATCAATATTGGATTGCAGAATTTAAGCATCTTAACTGCAAAAGGGACCCTTTATCTAATCCCATGGAAGAATTCATGAAAAAAATGAGAAAGATCGATAAAAAGTGGATAAATATCATTCTTGAAGTCGTTCCGAGTAACAAGCGTGAACATGTCGCCATAGAACTCTCCACAGAAAACGCAGAACACGGGGCGATGGCAAGTGGTTCCATGAATGACTTGCACTTGGATGCCATACAGGCAATCCGGCAAATAGCTTCCTGGGATGACGTGAGAATTCATGTCGCATCCAGCGCGCGATCGAGTCATATCAAGGGCGTTGTAGATCTCGCTGGTTTGGAAAATATCATTGATACAATTATCGGTTTTGATACCGTTCAAGCTCCAAAGAAAGCACCGGGGAGCAAGTATTATGAAAGGATGCTTGAAAAAGTTCATGCCTCCCCGGAAAACTCTTTC
>WJJB01000520.1 GCA_014729935.1 Candidatus Bathyarchaeota archaeon
ATACCTTCCCACGCCCTTCGCATCTTGCCCTCGTACTGGTAATCTGAAGAGGATCCCCCCATGGAGAAATCAAACTCGAATTTTACATCGCCACTTCCAAGCAAGAGGATGTCCAAGAATCCCTCGTCGAGATCCTTGACTGGTGCATCGAAATCTTGCTTGAAATGCTCGAATAAGACCTTTATCATCCGCCATGAATAAGATTTCACGTTGCCGAATCCAGGTACATTTTCCATGCCAGAACCATAAAGAGGTTTGGTCACGTCGGTGATGATGAGATCTGGACTAAATGCCTGGTAATACCCCAATCCTTTGCATTTCGGGCACGCCCCTACTGGATTATTGAATGAGAACATGCGAGGGGTGATTTCTTGGAACGAGATGCCACAGGGGATGCAAGCGAATTTCTCGCTGAATTGCATGATATCTCCATCCCTTTTTTCAATGAAAACAATGCCGCCTGATAATCTTAACGCGTTTTCCACGGCATCAGCGAGCCGTTTCTTGATTCCTTCCTTCAAGGAGATTCTATCGACGACAACCGCGATATCATGCTTGATATTCTTGTCCAATACGATGTTCTCTTCAAGGGAGTGCCTTTCACCATTGATCCTCATCCTGAGGAACCCGTCCTTCCTGAGTTTCTCGAAGGTTTTCTTGAAGGTTCCCTTTTTTTGCCTCGCGATGGGTGAAAGGACGACGATCTTGGTCTTTTCAGGCAATTCGAGTATTTGAGAAATGATTTCTTGCGATGTCTGCGGTTCCACCTTTTTTCCGCAAGAGGGACAATGCGGCCTACCAACATGTGCAAAAAGAAGTCGAAGGTAATCGTGAATTTCCGTCACGGTTCCGACCGTGCTCCTAGGGTTGTTAGAAACCGTTTTTTGTTCAATCGCAATTGCTGGCGACAAGCCTTCTATGAAATCAACATCTGGCTTGTTCATTTCACCCAAGAACTGCCTCGCATACGTGCTTAATGATTCCAAGTATCTCCGTTGACCCTCGGCATATATCGTGTCCATGGCAAGGGATGATTTTCCAGATCCCGAAACGCCAGTGATGATCACGAGCCTGTCCCGGGGTATCTTGACATCAATATCTTTCAGGTTATGCTGGCGTGCTCCTTTAACGTGAATATGATTTGGCATGATGGATTCCTATCTTCCATGTTTATTATTCATTCCACGGTGCCAAGAATGCAAGATCAATAAAGAACGTCCATATTATATTAGAAAAACGCAGGATCGAATTTCTGAACGTGATTCACCCTTCCTACCGAGAAGTACAACACGTGCACGCGGGGAATGAATCGTCACGTGGCACTATGGTTTCGCTCGACGTGGCGAAATCATTCCCCATCTAAAACAGGCGTTCCTATATGGCTTGCATCGTCACGCAGCCCGCACGACCTAGATACTGCGGTGGAATCGATAGAAGCTCCCTTTCATTCAATCAATCAATGCAGGATAGTTTACAGTTTCACGGTGACAAGTGGGCATCCCATTAGCGTGCCCTGCTTATCCTTTGATGAACATCGGTAATCTTTCATGGAATCTTGTATGTAAGGCACGCAAGGACAGCAATACATGAGTTGCTTGCAGGATCTGCATACTTGCGCATTATCAGTGATGAAATTTGCCTGCATGTCATTGAATCTGTTAATGAGTGCGTTAATATCGCCATTATACTTGATACCACGAGAGGCTTCATTCAATGCTCTTACCAGGATGCAGGGATACATGTCCATGTTGTAGTCAAGCACGAGATTCTGCCTGATGAGTAGATCGCATTGTATGGCTTCTGGGGGTACCTCGAAGAAGATATGGCTTGATTCAAAAGCTGGTTCTGCATAGATCGAGAAAGGGACCCTTTCCTTGCGTAACTTCATTTGTAACATTTTTAGAAACAATAGCCAGTTATCCGGGCGATAAAGCTCAGTTTTTATTGTCTTCCAATTATCCTTGGCTCGCCCTAGCTTGGAAAGGTACAGGAGGAAGTAATTGTCCACGCCGGTTTGGTCATGAGTTTCCTTGATGGTGTCGAAGTAAAATTCTGCTGTCTTTTTGGCATTCTCTCTTGCCTGAAACACTGGATAGATGCCAGTCACGTCTAGACCCGTTTCCACCATGATTCTCGTGTTATAAAGAACTTTATTTATAGGATATTCGTATTGGAGGAGCTCCACGATATCTTGATTTCCAAAAAGATTCACGCTTATCGATACTTGTTGCTTGTGAAGCCATGGAATGTGTGGTTCGACTATGGTTGCATTCGTTGCGATATTTACAGGAATGGTGTAATCATGAAAGATGCGGCATATTTCCTTCAATTTTGGATGCAAGAATGGTTCTCCCCCGAAAATGTGGACGGCTGAAATATCATCTTGGTGGAGGTCCTTCATTATCCTATCAATATCTGAAACCTTAATGCGCTCCGCCCCTCCGTTATCTCCCGAGGCATTCACGCTATTAACATAACAATATGGGCAATTCAGGTTGCAATCATTATTGATAAGCAGGTTCAGGACGACCATGACTCTCCCACCATTCATGCATTTTTTTTCAAGAATGTCTTCTTCAAATCCGAGATTTTGTCCCGAAGGAATGCTGCTTGCTCGAATTTCAATTCCTCTGCTAGTTCTCTCATCTGGATTTCCAAGTTATTTACCAACGCGAGGATTTCAATCTCTGATTCGATGGATTCCCTTATTTGTTCTTCTATCTGCTCAATTTCTTGCTTTTGTTCCGCGATTTCCTCTGAAAGCGATCTTGGTATCGCTTTCAGGATAGTTTTTGGCACGATCCCGTGCTTTTTATTAAATGCAATTTGGATGGCACGCCGCCGGTTCGTTTCAGCGATTGCTGCTTTCATGTTCTTGGTCATAGAATCACCATACATGATTACTTTACCATTAACATTTCGACTCGCCCTTCCAATCGTTTGGATCAGCGATCGCTTGTCACGCAAGAATCCTGTTTTATCGGCGTCCAAGATAGCGATGAGTGAAACCTCGGGGATATCCAATCCTTCCCTGAGAAGGTTGATGCCAACCAGTACGTCGAACTCGTCCAACCTGAAGCGCCGGATCAATTCAGCACGCTCGATCGTATCTATCTCGCTATGGAGGTACTCGGCACGAATCCCTACTTCCTTGAAATATTCAACCAAGTTCTCAGACATGCGTTTTGTCAGGGTGGTGATCATGATCTTCTCACCCCGATCCACCACGTGCTTGATTTCCTTGATGATATCGTCGATTTGTCCCCTGGTTCGACGCACGTCTATTTTCGGATCAACCAAACCCGTTGGCCGTATAATTTGTTCAACAACTTGCCCGGAATGCTTCAATTCGTAGCTCCCTGGAGTGGCAGATAGGAAAATGACCTGCGGTACCTGTTCTTCCCACTCCTCGAATGAAAGTGGCCTGTTATCATAGGCAGAGGGGAGCCTGAATCCGAAATCCACCAAGTTTTTCTTGCGCGCCTTGTCACCATCTATCATGCCATGGATCTGGGGTATCGCAATGTGGGATTCATCCACGACAAAGAGATACTCATCCGGGAAATAATCAAGAAGCGTGCGAGGGGGTTGTCCTGGTTCCCTGCCATCGAGATACCTGGAATAATTTTCAATGCCTGTACAATATCCCACTTCTCGCATCATCTCCACATCGTACCTGGTCCGTTGTTTCAGACGATGGGCTTCCATCATTTTTCCCTCAGATTGTAATTCGGTGATGCGATCATCTAGATCATCAAGAATGTTCTCCATTGCTTCATCAAAGCGATATTCAGGGATGATAAAATGCCTCGCAGGGAATAATACCAGCTTGTCAACATTCGCGATCCTTTCCAAGGTAATTGGATCGATCTGGTCTATGGTTTCAATTTCATCACCGAACATTTCAATACGGTAGGCTCGATCCATGTAGGCAGGAAAAATGTCTATGATGTCCCCGCGCACCCTGAACGTGCCCCGCTTGAAATCGTAATCATCCCTCTCGTGGAGGGTCTTTATAAACGCGTTGATCAATTCATCCCTCGATATTTCCTGGCCCACATCTATTTGAACTTGGTATTTCTTCCATTCAGTGGGATTGCCTATTCCAAAGATGCATGAGACTGATGCGACCACTATCACGTCATTTCTGGTTAACAGGGAATAGCACGCGCTAAGACGCATGCGTTCAATTTCCTCATTGATATTGAGATCTTTCTCGATATACCTATCCGTGGTCGGTAGGTATGCTTCGGGCTGGTAGTATGAATAATAGGAAACATAGTATTCCACTGCGTTGTGTGGGAATAGCTCCTTGAATTCATTATACAGCTGGGCTGCCAAGGTCTTGTTTGGAGACATTATCAAGGTGGGTTTTTGAATTTCTTGAATGACATTGGCAATCGAAAATGTTTTACCTGAACCCGTCACGCCTAGCAACGTTTGAAAGCGCTGGTTATCCAAAACTCCGTTAACGAGCTTATCAATGGCTTTTGGCTGGTCTCCTTTCGGTTGGTATTCGGAAACAATTTCAAACTTCAATATTCTCACCGTGTGGTACTTGATGATATAACTTATAGTTTTCCTTGCATCCCCATTTGTCTCGTGCGGGGATTAATTAATAATGATCGATAACGAGATTTCTGAACGGCCTGTGGATGCATTTCCTAGAAACATCCTTGCTGATCGTGAGCAAGCTCCCGTTCTTGCGAGGAATGTCGCAAGTCTTTTTAAAAATCCACCATTCAATCAATCCATGTCCGAAGGTATCACCTACCGCATCGTGATTTCGAAGAACGAGCGATCCATGCAGATAGCCGTCGAACCAGACGTGTTCATCAAGGCGTTCGTGAACAAGAGAATCAATGACGAGGTTGACGGCGCGTTGATTGGATACCCGGGATACCTCTTCGAGATCCGGGGCGGATCAGATATAGCTGGATTCCCGATGCGAAGGGATGTCCATGGTGGCGTGAAGAAGCGCATTCTTGCAACCAGGCCTGGAGTTGGCGTGAGAAATCAAAGCATTCGCCATGGAGATAAGCTTAGGAAAATGGTGCGGGGGAACACGATCACCGATCAAATCGTTCAAGTCAATTGCATCGTGAAAAAGGAAGGAAAAGTTCAGTTATTCGTGGAACCAGATGAAGACGAGGTTTCAGCCGAATAGTTCTCCTTGCCTCCAGCTATCATAAAAAGGTCTACCAAATACAGGTGAAGCACAATGGTTAAAAAACAGGTTTGTTCGTTTTGCAGGGACGAGATCGAGTACGGCCGTGGACTCATGAGAATTAATAATGATGGGAGCATTCTCATGTTCTGTTCAAACAAGTGCAAGAAAGCGATGCTTGTACAAAAGAAGAATCCGAGAAGAACACGGTGGACCAAGATATACGGGACCCAGTGAACCTTGACAATCGTTGAGGTAATCGCGCCTTATATTTCACAAAAAAGGATAGAGGAAAACTGGTAACTCTCTTTTTCATTCCCCGGCTGGAAAAATATAAACGTGGGGATTCACGAGATGGCAGAGAGGATGATATCAACAAGTGCCACGATTTCTTCCTTGGTCCTGCTAGTTTCAGCCGAGAGTACTTCCTTCAGCTGTTCCACGTGCTCTTGAATTTCGAAGGTTAATTGCCGAACTTGGTTGGTTCTATCGGGATGGGTCCCATCGTGCTTGGAAATATATGCATCCATGGCGGCCTTCCCTTCCCTTGCGTCAAGCTTTAATCCCAAGTGCTTGATCCACAAGTCGGTTTCACGATTTCCCGTCCGGGGGGCATCAGAGGCATGAGCAACGTTAATTCCCTTGATGATACCGAATCTCGCGCGTAATGAATTAGGCGCTTCTTCTATTGCTTTCCTGATGTACGTAGGCCCTATCAATTCCCGGACCTGCTTCACCATTCCCTTTTTTCCTTCGAGTATAAGAACGCAAACACCAATTGGTGCCGTGATCATGTTTAGAAGCCATGGAAAGAAAGATTTCCCTTCATGTTCCTTGTAATGTGCCATGGCGAGCTCAGGCGAAACGGTTGTTTCCCTGAATGCCAAGATTTGGATGCCTTCCATGGCCGAGATTTCTTTCAAGATCTCGACACCAACCTGAAGGCGCAAGACAGCATCTGGTTTCAATAAGACTAGGCTTCTCTCGCTGTAATCGCTCATGATACTCACTTGTACAGGTTGTTGCGCGATGGAATACTGCAAGCAACAACAAGTGAATCTTAGTTGCAAGCCTTAAATGGATTCGCAAGTCTCGTGGGATCAAACCTGTGCAATGCTCCATGCTTGTGGAAAAAGTATTATGATATCATGCATTCCCATGCTTGGTGATACGATTGACACCAATTGGAAACGACAGGAAGACACGTGCCCCTATTATCGCCGTGCTCGGCCACATTGACCACGGCAAAACATCTATCTTGGATTACATACGGGGAACTATCGTTCAAGAACACGAAGCTGCGGGAATCACGCAGCATATTGGAGCTTCATTCTTGCCGATCGCAGATATCGTGGATTTCATTGGCCCGGTTGGGAACAAAATGAAAGGGAGATTATTCATTCCAGGCTTGCTTGTCGTGGATACTCCCGGTCACGCGGCATTTATTAACCTAAGGCGACGTGGCGGGGGTGTTGCCAATATTGCCATCCTGGTGATTGACGTGAATAGCGGTCCACAACCAATCACTTGGGAAAGCGTCCGGATCCTTCGAGACAGAAAGGTGCCATTCGTGATCGCTGCCAACAAGCTCGATCGTCTTCCAGGCTGGAAAAGCGATGAGAATGTTTTATCCTTCCGTGAAGCAGTTAAGAATCAAAGGCCAGAAGTGGTGCAATCTCTTGATAACAAGATATATTCATTGATGGCGGATTTCACAAGCGAGGGATACAAGATGGTGGACCGCTTCGACCGCATAAAGGATTTCACTAAAAATATTGCCGTGGTCCCTACCAGTGCCATTACCGGCGAGGGTATTCCCGACTTGATGTTGATTCTCATCGGTCTCGTGCAACAATTCTTGAAAGATAACATTGTGTACTCTGACGGTCCTGGCAAGGGTGTCGTGCTGGAAGTCAAGAGCTCCAAGGGCTTAGGAACCACTGTTGATGCCATTGTGTATGACGGCTATATCAAGCGCGGGGACACGATAATCTTTGGGACCTTGGAAACTCCCATTGAGACCAAGATCAAGGCACTCTTGCAACCGAAGGAGATGGACGAGATTCGAGATCCCAGGCACAAGTTCAATTCCCAAGATATCATCCACGCCGCTGCCGGTGTGAAAATTGCAGCGCAGGACTTGGACGGGGTGGTGGCTGGAGCACCATTCAAGGTGGTTTGGGATGAGGAAGAAAAGGAAGAGGTAATTGATTCAATCAGGAGGGAAATGCAGGAGATCCGGATAGAGGTCGAGGAGAAGGGGGTAATATTGAAGGCGGATTCCATTGGATCCTTGGAAGCTATCGTAAAATTATTCAAGGAGAATAACGTTGCCATCAGGAGGGCAGATGTTGGTCATATCTCGAAGAAAGATGTCATTGACGCGGCTACGAGCCAACAACAGGACCCCATCTTATCCGTCGTGCTTGGATTCAATGTCCGCATTCTAGATGAGGCCATGGAATCGGCGAATCGGGAAGGCATCAGGATTTTCACCAATGACGTGATTTACCGTCTTCTTGAAGAATACAAGGCTTATGTTGATGCACGGGAGGAAGAAGCGAAGTTAACAGTGTTATCTGCCCTTGTTTCACCTGCACGGCTTGAAATCATTCCAGAATACATTTTCAGGCGTTCGAATCCCGCCGTGTTCGGGGTCCGAGTTTTAAAAGGGACCGTGTCACCAAAGGTTCAGCTTGTCAATCAAGATGGTGAACGGGTTGGAAAAATTCATCAAGTACAGCTGAACAACAAGTCCGTGCAGGAAGCACGTGAAAAGGATGAGGTTGCCATTTCCATAAATAACATAACATTCGGGAGGCAAGTGAAAGAAACAGATGAATTGCATGTGGCTGTGCCCGAATCCCACGTTAGAGTTTATCGGACACGTTTCAAGGACGAGATTCGTCCAGATGAGCTCGATGCCTTGAGGGATTATGTCAAGGTCATGCGTGGCAAGGAAGGACCATGGTGGGGCATCTAGAAGAGCAAGGATTCCTACCATGGTGGGTATAGCTAGCGAATGGGTCCCCTTCCTTCAAGAAAAAAAATGAGGAAAGATCATTCCTTCTTGATCTTGAAACCAAGTGATGAAACAAGATCTTTCTGGCTTTTTGCCAAGTGATTCTTGAGAGATACTGGTTCCTCTTTCACTTTCTCATCAGAATACTCGGCAGCTTCCTTTTTCAAGAACTCAATGGCTAACACGACTCCATTTTCGACTAAGACCCTGGGGGCGTAGCCATCAGCAAAGAAAACACCTTCAGGCAAGCTTCCGATCGGTTCTAGGGTTTTTTCTACCTTTTTCTTCCCAAGGAATATTTGTTCCTTCTTGGAAATCGAGTAAGCGGTGTTCCCAATGATGATCATCTCTCGCTGGTATCCCTCAGGTACCTTGAGGTTCCGAAGCATGCCAAGAACCCTATCGGCGTTTTGATCCGCCGCTGGCTGCACGGCTGGTTGTGCTGCAGGTTGGGATGCTGGCTGTGCTGCTGGTCGGGGTGCGGGCTGCGGTGCGGGCTGTGCTGCTGGTTGTGCTGCAGGTTGGGATGAGGGTTGGGATGATGGCTGTGAATTCGTGGAAGTATTCGCAGTGGAAAAGGATGGGGGAGCTGCAGGTTGATTCATCTCTTCTATCTTGATTTCTTCGGCAACCACCCTTCCCGCACGGGGTGGTGCCCCGATGGACCTCAAGAACCTCTCCGGCTCGTCGTCTTCATCGATTGAAATGACTTTATTCATCAAGCCGACTTGGCCGCGCAATTCCTGGCTCTTCTTTGCAGCGATAAATTTACTACGAATTCTGGCTTTCAAGCCCTTCCATAACCATATGGTTTTCTGATCTTCATCAAATATGAGGTAGCATTCATTCGTGTTGAGAATTTCCGAGATTTTCTGATCGGTATGCAGTTCCTCGGTTTCTCCTGAGTCGAGTATGGTAAAAATTTGTATTTTGAACACCTCGATGGCATGCTATTGTGGAGCACTCCGGAAATTGCAGGAGCTTTCAAAATAGCTTGGGTTTTTAAGTAAATAATTATCCTATAACTTTAAAAACCTTCGTGCTCACTCCTTCGCGGTCCAACGAGAAGCACGCGATGAAGATGGACGTGCATGGTGGCATGGGGAGCACGCGAGACGATAGATGGATTCACGGGTAACCAAGGGTTGAAAGCAGATGGTTGAATCCATTTTAACGATAGTATTTCTACCAAGCGTGCATCAAAGTCTAGGCAAACATTCTTCCGCTGAACCTCCAACGGGCACGAGATACTGGTTTATCCGTCTTGCGAGAGAAAACCCGTCCCTTTAGTTTAGGGGCGGGATGAATCTCGCCCGTTCAGAAATTCCCTAGACCTACACCTTTTTAGACCATGAATTGGAATGTAGGACCAGTGATCGTTTACCACGCCGTGAAGGTGCGCATTTACCCGACCGCGGCACAAGCAGAGTTGCTGGCCAAGACGCTTGGCTGCAAGCGATGGATATGGAAACACTGGCTGGAGGAACGGGAAACGTACTTCCACGAGCACGGGAACACCACTGGTTTCAAGTACACCAGCGCCAAGATCTTGAAGG
>WJJB01000521.1 GCA_014729935.1 Candidatus Bathyarchaeota archaeon
CTCGAGTAATTCCCTTATTGATGCCATCTCTGGTGGTAAGGAATCGAGAAGTGACCTGATCTTCTTGCCGTGGAATTTCAGGAACCGCTTTGATTTCCCAGTTGCCCGGTCAAGGAAATCAAGCAAGATTGGCGTGAGATGTGAATCCTTGAACCATTCAAGAGCGTGATTTATAATCATGTCAATTTGTTGCTTTATGGCCTTCTCGCGAGACCCCCCCTTATCCGCCAAGTATTCCAAGAAAATTCTCGCCCGGTACCGGTTCCCGCGTTTGATCTCATTGACAAGATCAGGGACTAGCTCCTCTATGGCCGTGGGATTCTTCCGACCAATCAAGCAGATCGTTTCGACAACTTCGGTTAAAATGGGGGAATTGGTGGTCCTGAGTTCTTTTTTCAGGAACGGGAGCAACTTGTCCTGCTCATCCTTGATATCATTTTTTTGGTTTAAAATTTGATTGATCCGTTTCAAGGCGGTTGATTGCGTCCCGGGATCGGTAGACTCTAGGAATGTAATGATGATATCGATGTTGTCTGCGGCCATGGATGGGGTATCTCCGTTTTTGCTTGATTTCCCATGTGTAGTGAATTGGAGGGCACAATGTCGATGGAATTCAACACCATCTTCAGTACCAGTAAAGATTTCATTCCTTCATATTTAATTCCATCTTGATGTTGTTAATTTCAGCAGGACCACACGCAGGACGGCTCGTGATCCCTAGTTATGGTGGTATCTGCAATTGACATGCCACATGTAGCGATGATCACGGCGCAACGTGGAACCGTGGGGGCACGTAAACCGATAATGGAGAATGCGAGGCGGTAGAAACCGTGATTTGCGACCCTTAATTCACCATGAGTGACAATCACGGGCGTCTCGGGGCGTGGAGTCATGATGCCAGCGAGACCTTGGGTCACGCGTTTCTTGAACCGGAACTCGTTGGCCCGCCTTGCATGTCATCCGCGTGCAGGTATTCGGATAGCGTCACGAGTGCGGGAAAATGTAGTTCATTTCAGCGGGCCTGCGAGTGAAGAAAGGAGCAATCACACGAAACAAATTCCATTGGCCGTTACCTTCTCTTGTGTTTGAGGTTTCATTCTATTAAATCCTGAAGGGTGAAATTCATCCCGCCTAAAGGGGCGGGTTTTCTTTCGCAAGAATGGATAAAAAAAAGCCTTGAACGCATTTCCAAGCATGTCTTGAAAGGGATTGATATTAATCACCAATTCACCATGATCCATCCGAAAATGATGAATACAACTTGGTGAATAAAATGTCAAAAGAAAAATTTGTTAGAAACAAACCTCACGTCAATGTTGGTCTCGTTGCCGTGGTAATCATCACGGGTTTGTCATGCGGGATGGTTATTTATCAGGACATTGCAAAACTCCTAGATGGAGACGGGGATAGCGTTCCAGATAACCGTGAGGCGCGGATGCAAATTCCACTCTACTTCGAATCATCAGGGGATAGCCTTCTTTACCAAACCTACGAAACGGTGAACGGTTCCACCCCGGTGCATCACGAGCCGGGTCACGATCTCACGATATCCCACGCTACGGGCACTATGCACCTGCAATTACATTGGAACCAGTACGCGGATGTGTCCACCGGAATCCCCAAGGTGAAATTCTCTTGGATTTACGATTCACTGGTCGAGTTCATGGACGTGGATGCAAACGGCTTGTTCGAACCCGCGTTTGACTCGGTGGTGGCACACACTTCCCTTGATAACTGGACCAGGACGGGATTTGGACATGGTGTTGATGGTGAGCCGGTCTTTCATTCATCTTACCTTACTGGAGATGGCGTCTTGGAAGCCACGTTCTACACGACCGAGGAACATGTTTTGCTTTCACGCGGGATCGGGTTGCTCGAACCCGGGGACCTTAAATCCATCTTGGAATTCACGGATTTCGTTCCCATCACGGGCGGCACGAAGCTCGCCTTGAATCTATCCATCCAGTCAGACCGTGATCTCCAGTTTTCCAGCGCGGGCGTGACCGTGTCCAACGGCAGTTTTGGCGCGGAATACATGTGGCCACGCTGGATCGTGCGGGACGGGGTCAATGGTTCGGTGAACGTGACCATGCCCTTGCCTGGGGCTCCAGTGAAGGAGGCAGACGTGTACCTTAACCTTGGCATGTTTTCAAGCGCGACGGTTGATCCGCATTTCAGGATCTTTCGCAGGAGGGATAATGTTTCCCTTATTGATCTCCCGTGGACTTACATTGCCTTGGGATCGGTGACATTGCTGGGCATCGGTATCACGAGCCAAAAAACGAAGAAGCGACCCGGGCGGGTGAAATACGGTGATATCACCCTGAAAAAAGGATATACCCCGGAAACTTCTGGAAAAGGCGATGGCACCTCGGGAATGGAAAAAAAGGCATTGAAGCACGGTGGCACTGTGAAAGTAGATGTCGAGAAATCTGCATTCAAGAAGGCAGAGATCCAATTGCAAGGAGAGGCTGAAGTGGACGCGGAGAAAAGGATCCCCGATAGGTTAGGACACAAGGAAAGAGCCATTTCCATAGACGAAAGCAAGCCTCGGATGAACAAGAGTGAACTCATCGAAAATCTCGCGGAAAAAACGACCGGGGAAAAATCGCCAGCGGATAATGAAGGGAAAATGAAGGAATCCAAAGAAAAATGACCCATTCTCTCTTTTTTTTGACAGGCTAGGAGTCACTTTACCAATCAAGAAAAGAACATTCCTGAACACGGTATCCTTGGATCCAATTGATTGGTTAGTTATCATGCTTGTATCAAGCTCCGTTAAATCCATGAATCACCATGAATTTCCATTTCCTCCCCGATGCCTCAGCTCCCCAATTAAAAGGAGGAGTTAGCTTTCGCAAGATTGAACTAACACACCCTAAACTGTAACGGGGGAATTTGATGTGCTCGATGCGAAGGATTGAAATGGAACCGGAGATTTCCCCACCTGCCTGGTTATACAACGCGTGGTTGATGTTTCGGGGAAGAAATGGTGGGATACAAGGAAGAAAGAGTTTTGCTACAC
>WJJB01000036.1 GCA_014729935.1 Candidatus Bathyarchaeota archaeon
CTCCAACACGGTTTCAGTGTATTTCACCTCGACCTTTTCCTTGACCGTGAGGGTTAAATCTAGTTTCCCATCTCCCGTGGGAGAGATACTAACCGATATCTCTTTTTTCTCCTTTGGTTTTAGTGAGATTTCCACATCAGCCGGGTTAACCGATACCTCCTTGGAGGAGAAAACCATCTTGATGTCCCGTTCGCTTTCCTTTAGATTGTAGACTGAGAATTTCAAGTCATAGTTCTTATTCCCCAACATGATGGTTCGTGGTGCATTGAGGAGATTAACGGCGATATCCTTAACTGCAGGTTTCATAGCAGGCATGTGCGCATACACTTGATGTGAATTGGTAAAATGAATGAAGGATAACCTTGAATGATGATACTTGGAGTAAATTCATAAAAGCATATGGTATAGCAATTGAATAAAAAAGTGGTGGGAAATTATTAAAACTATTGCTACCTTTTCCAAGGAAATAGCAGGAAGGTTGGTGAATACATGTGAACGTGCGTCTTGCCTACGGGAAAAATGGACTGGTCGTGAAGATCCCCGATCATGTATCAATTGACGTGAGAAATCCTGAACATGTTAATGGAATCAAGGATATCTCTTCCGTGGTGAATCAAGCGTTGGATGATCCCGTCGGGACGCAACGGCTTGAAACAATCATCGAACGATTACAAGTAACCAAGCAAGGAAGGATAAAGGCTTGCATCGTGGTCTCGGATCACACTCGTCCCGTACCAACAGCCCTGTTCCTTGGTGACCTGCTCCAACGACTTATCGATTCAGGCATGAACAGCGCTGATATCACCATCTTGGTTGCGACTGGATTGCACCGCCCTTCTACGAAAAACGAGTTGGAGCGGATCGTGGGTCCGGATGTATTGGATTCTTATCAGGTTATTTGCCATGATGCTACAAATCACGATGATTTGGAGAATCTCGGAAAATCGAGCAGGGGAACGCCGATACAAATAAACAAGCTATACCTAGACGCGGACTTGAAAATAATCACCGGGTACGTTGATCCCCATTTTTTTGCAGGATATGCAGGGGGTCGCAAGAGCATCGTCCCTGGTATCGCGGGTGATGAAACGATCATTGCCAATCATTCAGCAGAATTCATCCAGGATTCCAATGCGAGATTCTTGGTCCTCGATGGAAATCCCATCCACGAAGATGCCTTGGAAATCGCGAAACTTGTGGGCGTGGATTTCACATTGAACGTGTGTTTGAACGACAGCCACGAAATTATCAAGATGGCAGCGGGGGACATGGAAGCCGTCCATGAGTCACTCGTGCAATTTCTCAAACCTCACGTCACTTGTGGGTGTATAGATACCTATGACATCGTGATCGTGAACAACGGCGGGTACCCATTGGATTTGAATCTATACCAATCAGTAAAAAGCATGGCAATCGGTGAGCTGGTAGTGAAACCAAGGGGGACCATCATTGCCACCAACGAGTTATCCGACGGGTTTGGGGGCGGTGAAGAGTTCAAGCAGGTCTTGGAAAATGAGGATGATCCCAATAAGCTCATTGAAAAACTCCTGACTCGGGAGATGGTGATTCCAAGTCAATGGCAGGTGCAAATTCTTGCCCGGATCCTGCAAAAAGCGACGATAAGGGTTGTTAGTTCCATGGCACTTGAAAATTTCAAGGAAGTTTTCATGGGAATCAATTTCCATGGCGATTTTAGTGAAGCCCTTGATGCCGCACTTGAAAAGCACGGAAACGGGGCAAGGATCTTGGTACTACCCGCCGGCCCGCAATTGATACCATGCTTGGAACAATAGCATGCTTTGGAAGCACATGGATGCAGGCGACACCAAGCTATACAATCCTTGGAGCTTTAAATGCTCCATCTTCCTTTTCCGGGGCGTTTTTCAAGGCTATATCCTGTGGAAGACTTTCCTCAACGATATCTTCACGCATGACATTTACCAGATCGAGTGCATGATAGGCAGGTTTCACGTCCTCCGTGTCGAGCTCGCTGATCTTCGAAAAAAACTCCAAGATACTTGATAACTGTTTCGTGAAATCACTTTTTTCCACTTCAGAGAGATCGATTCGTGCTAATTCTGCGAGATGTTCCACGATCGATTCATCAATCTCTGACATGGTATGATATAACGAAATGGGGCATTTAAAATTGCTTCGATGCTTGGACGATCTAATATTGTTTTTTAATCAAGCACGCGTTTACCTGATTTGATCGCGATATTAGAGCACGTGCCCCTATTCATCAACCTTCCATGAGATCATTCCAATGAGTCCAAGATTCGGTAAACCAGGATTGAAGCACGTGAACGTGTACCAGGAGATCGATCCATCTAAGGAAAAGGATTATCGCTTTTTCGGCAAGGCATTCAAGCAGATTTTCGGTTTTCTCGATCCCTACAAGCGTCGATTTTACGGGACCATCGTTTTATCTGTTATTCAGGCACTCGTCTTCCTCATTTTACCCGCGCTTGCAGGATTGGCACTAGACGTGCTTGAGGATATTATCACGGGCAAGGAAGTGGAATTTGGTGTAAGTGTATCCCTGATGACGGGATCACAAAAGGTAGAAACGGCACGGGCTGCCTTTCTTGGATTAATAGGTGTCGTCTTGATGATGCTTGGTGCCGTGATTTCTCTAGCGATCATCATGTACGTGCGCATTTGGGAAAATAACAAGATTGGAAATAATATTATTTTCGATCTTCGCCGTGCATTGTTCCAATCCATGCAGGAGCAATCGTATAGCTTTTACGATAATAACCAGGTGGGTGATCTGGTTGCCCGTTCCACGAGCGACGTGAATCTATTGAAAAACGTGCTTTCATCCGAGCTTGCGTTCTTTTTACGCAATGTATTGCAATTCATACTCGCGTTGGTCGTGATGTTGTTTCTAAACATTCAGCTTACCTTGTACTCGCTTTTTATCATGCCCGCGTTATTTTTCACCATGTATTTTTACCGTAAAAGGATGCATCCATTGTTTCTCTCTTCTCGCAAGAGCTACGGGCAACTTGCATCAACTGTTGAGGAGAATGTTAATGGGATGCGCGTGGTACGCGCGTTCGGCCAGGAAAAATTAGAAAAGAAAAAATTCAAGGAGAGAAACGACGATTATCTTGATAAATCCTTGAAAATCGCTAAATTGCAATCTTGGTTTGATCCCGTGATCAACATCCTGAATGGTGCCGGTCTCATATTCGTTATATTCATTGGTGGTTCTCTTGTCGTGAAGGGGGTCATGTCCATCGGTGATATCTTTGCATTCATGCTATTGCTGCAATTTTCATTGCAACCGTTGCGTTCGATTGGTGTTTTCATTGGTAAGTTAAGCCAGATAAATCCTGCATCGGAACGCATCGTCGAAGTGCTTAATTCAAGATCAGAAATCAAGCAAGACCCGAATGCAGTTGACCATGATATCGTTGGCACGGTTCAATTTAAAAACGCGAGCTTCAGATACCCCGGAACGAAAAAATTGGTTCTCAAGAACGTGGAATTCATAGTGGAACCCGGGGAAACCTTGGCAATCTTGGGTGCTACCGGTTCCGGAAAGTCCTCTATCATCCAGCTCATCTCACGCCTGTATGATGTTCCTGATGGGGATGGCGCTGTTTTCATTGATGGCATCAATATCAAGACGATGGACAAGCAATACCTTCGATCGCAAATAGCAATCATAGCCCAAGAGACGTTCCTTTTTTCTAGATCCATCAAGGAAAACATTGCATTGGCAAGGGACGAGGATGAAGTGACCATGGATGAAATCATCGAGTGTGCAAAGCTTGCATCGATACACGAATTCATCAATTCATTGCCCGAGAAGTATGACACGGTCGTCGGTGAACGCGGTGTGACCTTGTCAGGCGGGCAAAAACAGCGGGTATCCATTGCACGCGCGCTCATGAGTAAACCCCGGATTCTTATACTTGATGATGCCACCTCCAGCGTTGACGTGGATACAGAATACGAGATACAAAAAAGCTTCAAGAACCTCTTTGCTGGAAAGAAGAGCACCACATTCATAATATCGCAACGGCTATCTACCATCCGAATGGCGGACAAAATATTGGTCTTGGAAGATGGGCAGATCGAGGAACTAGGAACCCATGATGAGTTGCTTTCAAAGGAGGATGGAATTTACAAGAATATTTACTCGACACTTGAGGAGGATGCATTCATCAAATGAGTCGAAAAACACTGCAGGATGAGTTGAAAATCATCGAGAGCTCATTCAAGAAAACTACCACTTCTGGATGTTCTTATGAAGTATCTGAAAAAACGGCTAAGAAATTCATCCGGCTCAAGCAAGGGACGGATATGGCTTCAAGGATTATCTTGCAATCAATGATGGATACCTTTCAAGAGAATTTCTTTGATTCACGTCCCTCATTCACGTATTTCGATATCATCAATAAAACGTTCAAACCATCGGATAATTCCAGGGAATTGTTCAATTACTTTATCTTCAAGATTGCAAGCAAGAAGAAACCTATTCACGAACTATTTTCAGAAAAATATGAAAAGCTTCTCAAGAAGATCGACAAGCTCAACAAGAAATTCCAAGAAATTGCCTTCAGGGAGGAGTTTTTCTTCGAAAAGCTCACATCGCAAATCGTGGAACGATACCGGAAAACCATGAAACCGTATGAATTTCTCGTATTGAAAATGATTTTCGATTTCCAAAACAATCTTCGGCTGTTTAACTGGAACGTGGTTGATAAAGATGTGCAAGTGGAGTTCTTGTATTCCATCTTCACTCTCCTGCAGGTCAAGCAACATTTGCTTGATATCGATGGATTCGACATCATTAACATTCCTTCGAAAGAAGGAATAGATTCAGGAGTATTTGAATCAAGCGAGGATAACATAAAGCCCCGCCTGATGGAAATCCTGTATATCATGAATTCGATAGACACGATAAAGCGAAGAATATCCAAGGTCGAGGCAACCATTTTCACCCAAGGCATTCAAGATATCATCCAGAAAATTGGCAATAAAAAGAATAACCTTGGCGAGGAAAAAATCATCACCCGTTACTTGGAGTTATTATTCCAATTGAACAAGATGATCAACAGATTCAAGCAATTCAGGAAAGAAAATAGTGACAGTAAGATTGTTGAAAAGCTCACACGCATCACCCGAGAGAAAATTCAACCAAGGAAGATAGAAGACAAGGAACAACTTGATGATATCTACAAGAATGAATTTTATCTAGTCGGCTTTATCATCCGCCAATTCAAGAAAATCTTCCTCATGCTTAGGAAAAAACGAACCATGTCGGATGGTTATGTTATCAAGCGACTAGTATCTGAGATAGCCAAGCGTGACAGGCTACGCGTTATTGCTCTATTCGTGGTCGTTTCGCTAAACGCGGCGGTTGGCATGATCATGCCCTTGGTATTGGGAGACTTGACAACCTATCTTGATGAGGGTGCGGGAGATATCAACACGATTTACTTTTACGGTTGGATCTTCATCGGAATATCCGTGTTTGGGTTATTCTTTTCGATATGTGCAAATTGGTTCGTGCAATTGCTGGGAAATAAGGTCATGTTTGACATGAGGGAGAAGATGTTCGAGAATCTCCAGCATCTATCCTTTGACTACTACAATGCTCAACCATCCGGCAAGATCATCAGTTATATCACCAATGACGTGGAAACCATCCAAGAATTGATCAGCTCGGGATTCCTCACCATCGTGATAGATGTGGTGCGTTTGGTGGCTGCTATATTCCTCATGTTTTACAAATCATGGCAACTCTCCCTCACCTCGTTTGCAATCATTCCCTTTATACTTTTATTAGGATTCGTGATTTTTTCGAAAGCTCGCAGGTATTTCGTCATCATGAGAAGGAAGATTGCAGCCGTGACAACCCATCTCCAGGAATCGATCGCTGGCATGAGGGTGATCAAATCCTTCGCAATAGAGGAAAAGGATGCTACCACGTTCAAGCGGGCAGCAGAGGAAGAATTGGAAATAAACCTGAAAGCAGCAAAGCTCTTCAGTTCATTACCTGGCTTGATAACCATGGTGATTTCTCTCGGAATTGGCGTGCTAATCATGGTGGGAGGGCGCTTGCACGTGAATTGGTTGGTCTATGGTGTATCAAAGTTTGCAGTGGGAGACTTGCTTGCTTTCCTCATGTATTTATTCCAATTTTTTGGTCCAATCATTGCAATGATGCAATTCATAACCAATATTCAAAATTCCATGGCTGCAGGCGAGCGTATCATCCGTTTAATAGATGCAGACGCGACCGTCAAGGAAAAGGAAAATGCAATCAGTGTTGAAGATGAAAAATACGAGAAACTCTCCCATGATAACGTGGTCATCCGATTTGAAAACGTGAATTTTGAGTATGAAAAGGATCAACCCATCTTGAAGAATATATCGGTGGTAACCCAGCCGGGCGAGCGCTTGGCTCTCGTTGGCTACACGGGGGCGGGCAAAACCACCTTCATCAAGCTACTCGCTCGATTCTGGGACGTCACTACAGGTCGTATCTTGATCAACAATATTGATATCAGGAATTTCGAGTTTGATGCTCTCCGGGAAATGATGGGTGTCGTGCTCCAAGATAATTTCTTATTTTCAGGAACGGTGATGGATAATATCAAGTATGGTAAGCGTGATGCGTCAGATGAGGAAGTCTTCGATATCACGAGGAAATTGGGCATTCATGAATTCATACTTAACATGGAAGACGGTTACGATACACCTGTACTTGAGCGTGGTTCAAGATTAAGTGCAGGTCAACGTCAGATGATTGCCTTTGCCCGAGCTCTCTTGATCGATCCACCCATTCTCATCCTTGATGAGGCAACTTCCTCCATCGATCCATACTCTGAAATCATTGTCAAGAACGCCTTGGATGAATTGTTAAAGGATCGGACATCAATAACGATAGCGCACCGGTTAAGCACCGTTTTAAACTCGGATAGAATTTTCGTGATGGATTCAGGAAGGATCGTCGAGGAAGGTTCCCACGAGGAACTCGTCCAAAAGGAAGATGGATTGTATAATCACTTGTATTCCATGCAATTCACGAAGATTTCCAATAACGGGAAAAAATGAGATCAAGTGGTTGGTGAAATGAGGGGTTGGAAAAGGCTTGCACGGATAATCACCACGGTCTGTATCCTCATTCTCGTAACTATCTCTCCTGCCTCCATCATGGGGCATATCGTGGGACCTGAAATCGTGGAACCTGAACAATCTGGTTGGTTGTTGCAGGAAGAATCGCCAGAAGTGTCCTTTTCAACCATCAATGATCTGGAGAGAGCTTCCGATGGTCTTTTCTTTGCGGGTGAAAAACTACACGCCAATGGGACCCAAGTAGGGTGGTTCGGGGTAGTTGGACTAAATGGTTCTCTGGTTTGGGACAAGCAGATCAATACTCCCACGTTCACGAATGGAACGGGGGCACAATACAATAACACGGGATGCATTTACGTCGTGGGACATGGTGCTCAAGGATGCACGCTCTTCAAGGTGAACTATACCGGGTTCCTTTTATGGAATACCACGTTCGGTGATCCCGGGGATATCGTGAACCAAGCAACCATTATCAAGATTGATGGCGGGTTTACTCCAAACAACAATGGGATCACGGTAATAGGTACGAAAGCCAATGGAACTAGTGCATTCGTATCTAACTTTAATGAAACCACCGGTACCCTTGAGTTCACCTATTATCCCGGGGAAAATACCATTGAAGAGCAAGATCAAGGACTTGCCATTGCAACCGATCCATTATTAGAAGGGGTTGTCTATCTGGGGGGCGGGCTATCCACGGCTTCAGGAAAACCTGGAGTCTACCATGGCTTCATCGAGCAATTAAATCTCAGCACCATGGCTCCAAACTGGCGAAAGGTGCTTTCGATTAATTCCCACGTGGAAATCACAACGATACAAGTGGAACCCGTGTATGGAGGGGTGATAACCGCGGGATCCATGGATGGAGATGCCATGCTCTATCCACTCGTGTGGTGGGACGGGAGTGATGGATGGAACGAGCGGGAGCGTCCCTACCTGAGATGGGGTGGGACGGGAAACGAAAAAATCACTGATGCCATCATTCTTGGTGAAGCAAACAACTTCTTGGTTTACATGACAGGATTTACCACTAGTTTTGGAAATGGCAAGCGTGATTTCTTCGTCCTGAAGGTGGATTTCAATGCAAAACTGGAATGGGAAAAAACATGGGGTGTTGCAACTAGTGATACAGCGCACACGATCACTGCAGAACCAGGAATGTCCGTATTCGTGGGAGGGAACGCTGGAAATCGATTCACCATTGTCCAGAATCCTTCAGGAAAAATTAATCCTTTTTCAAAGTTCATTGGTTCAGACCGGGGTGCATTGATCTTCATTTCGGTGGTTGGCATGATTGGCCCGGGTGTTTTCATAGCAATCGTGATCATCTACAGGCGAAAAAGACGGGTGCAAGGATTAGCAACTTGGATAGA